>JBDSNQ010000125.1:0-7112 GCA_039915275.1 Sphingomicrobium sp. | reverse complement strand
GGCGTCGCCATGCGCTGCTCGATCCAACGGGTCCAATTGGCGTTGCGGCGCCTGAGCAGCGCTTCGCGCAGTTCGGGCGAGCCCGACAGGTCGGCATTGAAGCTTTCGGCGATGGCGGCGACGTCGCCGCGGGTCCAGGCGTTGATCATGGTCTGGAATTGCGCGTTCATCTCCGCCGGGCTGTCGATCGCGCCTTCGAGCAGCGAGCGCTGGGCGGATTCGGGCAAAGTGTCGAACATGCCCAGCTGTTCGCTGTTGGTTTCGAGCTGGCCGACCGGCTTTCCAGCCGTGGTGAAGGCGCTTCTAAGCACCGTCTCTACGCCGGCATCGCCGCTCAGGCCGAGGTCTTTGAACTGGGTCCCGAGCAGCATGAAGGCGGCGGCCCACGTCTCCATCCGATCATAAGCAGCCCGCGGAATGCCGGTCTTGATGATCGCCGTCTCGAGCAGCGCGCGCTTGTCCGGCGCCACCCGGCTGGTGAGCGGCGGCAGGCCGTCGTGGAAGCCCAATCGGGCAAGCTCGCCGGCCAGGGCCTGTGGATTGGCGTTGTCGACGATGGTTTCGACGATCAGGCCCTGCGAGCCCGCCACCGCCTGGTCGAACGCCGCGGTCCGCCACGCATAATCCTTGGGCAGCAAATGGATGGTACCGAACAGATAGACGGTCGTGTCCTTGTCGGCGACCTGCCACAGCGCCGGACGGCCGGTGGCGCTCGCTGCTGGCGGCGGGACCGTCGCGCAGCCCGCCAGGGCAGCCAGGCCGAGCATAGCCAGCCCGCGCCGCAGGATTGTCTTCAACATCATATCTACCTTTCGTCGCGGGACCTGTCGTTGCCCGGCCATGTAGGGAGGCTGAACCGCAAGGTCCACTTGCCCCTCTCGACGCCATAGGCCAAAGCCGCCCGCGAACCGAACGGTTGCGCAAAATATTGAACGGGGAGCGGGCGACCCTTGGCCTTGAGTTTTCAGGACCTGATTCTCACCCTCCACCATTATTGGAGCGGGCACGGCTGTGTGCTCCTCCAGCCCTATGATCTGGAGATGGGGGCGGGGACGTTTCACCCGGCGACGGTGCTGCGCGCGCTCGGGCCGAGCCCGTGGAAAGCGGCCTATGTCCAGCCGTGCCGCCGCCCGACCGACGGCCGCTATGGCAACAACCCCAACCGCCTCGGCCATTATTACCAATATCAGGTGATGCTCAAGCCGAGCCCGCCGGATTTGCAGGCGCTCTACCTCGGCAGCCTGGCCGAGATCGGCATCGACGCGCTGAAACACGACATCCGCTTCGTAGAGGACGATTGGGAAAGCCCGACGCTGGGCGCGTGGGGGCTCGGCTGGGAAGTGTGGTGCGACGGGATGGAAGTGACCCAATTCACTTATTTCCAGCAGGTCGGCGGGTTCGACTGCAAGCCGGTCGCGGGTGAACTGACTTACGGGCTCGAACGGCTGGCGATGTACATCCAGGGCGTCGACAATGTGTTCGACCTCAAATTCAACGATGCGGGCGTTAGCTACGGCGACATCTTCCTCGAGAATGAGAGGCAGATGTCGAAGTGGAACTTCGAGATCGCCGACACCGAGATCCTGTTCGACCTGTTCAAGAAAGCCGCCGCCGAGTGCGACAATTGTCTCGCAGCCAAACTGGCGATCCCGGCTTATGAGCAAGCGATCAAGGCCAGCCACCTGTTCAACACGCTGCAGGCGCGCGGGGTGATCTCGGTCGCCGAGCGCCAGGCCTATATCGGCCGCGTCCGCGACATGGCGACGGCGGCTTGCGCGGTGTGGATGGAGGCCGTGGCGTGACCGACTTCCTGCTCGAATTGCGTAGCGAGGAAATCCCGGCGCGGATGCAGGCGCGGGCGCGCAACGATTTGGCCCGGATGTTCGCCGAGGAGATGAGCAAGGCCGGGCTTGAGACGGGCGCGATCGACGTCCATTCGACGCCGCGGCGGCTGGTGCTGATCGCGCGCGGGCTGGAGGGGGAAACCGCCGCCAGCCGCGAGGAAGTGAAGGGGCCGAAAGCGTCGGCGCCGGCCCAAGCGCTCGAAGGCTTTCTGCGCAAGACCGGGCTGAAGCGCCACCAGCTCGAGGAACGCGATGGCGTGCTGTTCGCGGTTATCGAGCGGCCGGGACGGACCGCGGCGCAAGTGATCGGCGAAGCGATTGCGACCATCATCGCCAATTTCCCGTGGCCCAAGTCGATGCGCTGGGGAGACGGCACACTGCGCTGGGTGCGGCCGCTCCACGGCATCGTCGCGCTGCTCGGCGAGGCAATCGTGCCGGTCGACATTGACGGCATCAGCAGCGGCGCGAGCACCGTCGGCCACCGCTTCCATCATCCCGGCGCGATCACCATCGGCGGGGCGGGCGATTACGTCGAGAAGTTGCGCGCCTGCCATGTGATCGTCGACCAGGACGAACGCGAACGCATGATCCGCGACGGGGCCGAGAAAGCGGCGGCCGACGCCGGACTGACGCTGATCGCCGACGAGGGCTTGGTGGTCGAAAATGCCGGGCTGACCGAATGGCCGGTGCCGCTGCTCGGCCGCTTCGACGGCGATTACCTCGACGTGCCGCGCGAAGTGATCGTGCTGACCATGCGCACCAACCAGAAATATTTCGCGTGCAGCGACGGGGACGGCGCGTTGGCACCGGCGTTTGTGTGCGTCGCCAACATTGATGCCAACGACGGCGGAGCGGCGATCATCGAGGGCAACCGCCGCGTCCTCGCCGCGCGGCTCAGCGACGCGCGCTTCTTCTGGGAGCAGGATTTGAAAGTCCCGCTCGAGGAGCAGGCCAATACGCTCTCGGGGATCGTGTTTCACGACAAGCTCGGCACCGTCGCCGACAAGGTCGAGCGCGTCGCCAAGCTCGCCAGCTGGCTGTGCGAGGAAGGCATCGTGCCGCCGCCCGCGCACATGTCGAAAGAGGAACTGGCCCACGCAGCCCGCACCGCCGCCCAGCTCTGCAAAGCGGACCTGGTGACCGGCCTGGTCGGCGAATTCCCCGAGCTCCAGGGCATCATCGGCGGCCATCTCGCCCATGCCCAGGGCCATTCGCAAGACATCAGCAACGCCATCCGCGACCATTATAAACCGGTCGGGCAGGGAGATGACGTACCGACCGCGCCGGTGACGGTGGCGGTGAGTTTGGCGGACAAGCTGGATACAATTGCCTCATTCTTCAGCATCGAGCTTTACCCGACTGGGTCGAAGGACCCGTTTGCGCTCAGGAGAGCCATGTTGGGGGTAATCAATCAGCTGATTGAAACCGGCACGCGTTTCGACTTCATCAGGTTTAGCGACTTTGCTGGCCTAGATACTGGCGCGTCGGCTTGGCTGTTTGATTTCGTAGATGAGCGTCTGCGGTCGCAGCAAAAGCAAGTGGGCACTCGTCATGACGTCTTTGAAGCAGTTTTCGACAACACTCCTGACGCGGATGTCGTTCGACTTCTTGCGCGCGTGACGGCGTTGCAGGCGTTTGTCGAGACTGATGAGGGCAGGGACCTGCTGGCCGGTTACAAGCGGGCTTCGAACATCCTCAAGAAGGAGAAGTGGGCAGGGGAGGAGCGGGATTCCCGCGTTCGCGGGAATGACGATTATCTCCCGGAGGAGCAGGCGTTGATCGCGTCGCTGGATAGCGCCGAAACCAAGGCCGCGGCGGCGATCGAAGCGGAGGATTTCACGGGCGCGATGGCGGCGCTGGCTTCGTTGAGGAAGCCGATCGACAGCTTCTTCGACAAGGTGACGGTCAACGACCCCGACGCGGCGAAGCGTGAGCGGCGGTTAAACCTGCTCCTGCGCTTCCGCGACGCCGTTCACCGCGTCGCGGATTTCTCCAAAATCGAAGGCTAATTCTCCCCTCCCTTGGAAGGGAGGGGAGGTGGCTAAATCGCCGGATCCACGCTCGGGTCCGTGGCGCGAAGGCCGTCGACCGGCTCGACCACGCTCGGGTCGCGGCGATTTTCCCGAATCGCGGCGGCGCGTGCCGCTTCCTGGTCGTGCAATTCCTTTTCGCGCGCGTCCCACTGCGCTCGATGGTCGCGATGCTCGCGCTCGAGCGCTTCGCGGCGGTCGGATTCATCGCGATAGCGGGCTTTCCATTTGCGCCGTCCGCCGGCGGTCATGAAGGCGCCAATCAACAGGCCCAATATGAAGACCAGGGCGACAATGACCCACTGGTCGGATGTGAACGCGATCATCGACGGCTCTCCCGTTAGTTACACAAGGATAAGCGCGAAAGTGACGCTAACGTTCCAATCGGTGCAAACTAGCCCTTGAGCAGGCTGTCTTTGATCGAGCAGGCGGCCGGGCCCAAGATGACGATGAACAGCACCGGCAGGATGAACAGGATCAACGGCACGGTCATGATCGCCGGCAGCCGCGCGGCTTTTTCTTCGGCGCGCATCATGCGCTCGTTGCGGAACTCGGCCGACAGCACCCGCAGCGCCGAGGCGAGGGGCGTGCCGTATTTCTCGGTCTGGATCATGGTCGTGACGACACCGCGAACAGCCTCGAGGTCGACGCGGTTGGCAAGATTCTCGAACGCCTGGCGGCGCTCGTTCAAGAAGCCCAATTCGATCGCGGTCAGGCCGAATTCGTCGCCGAGCTCCGGATAAGCCTTGCCGAGCTCCTTGGCGACGCGGTTGAACGCGGCGTCGACGGTCAGGCCGGCTTCGGCGCAGATGACCAGCAGGTCGAGCGCGTCGGGAAGGCCCTTGCGGACCGCCTTGCTGCGCTTGGTGATCTTGTTCTTGAGCCAGATATCGGGCGCTTTGTAAGAACCGACCAGGATCGCGGCGACGGTCATGTAACGGCGCCACCACGACCAATCGGGGAAGTAATTGAAGGCGTAGATCAGCAGCACCGCGGTGATGCCGAGCACGACCGGCAGCACGACCCGCGCGAGAATGATGAAGAACGCCAGATCCTTGGTGCGGATTCCGGCCTGCATCAGCTTGAGCTGGGTCTTCTTGAGCTGGTCGTCCTGGAGCATTTTGAAGCTGGTCAGGATCGAGCGCACGCGATCGGCCGCTTCGTTGCGATTATTGAGTTTCTTGCGCTTGTTGGTCGAGGCGACGATGCCGGCCTTCAATTGCTCGCGGCGGTCGTTGAGCGACTTGATGCGGCGCGCCATCGGATCGCGCACCGTGGTCGCGGCGTAGATCGCGATGAGCACGGCGAATGTCGCGACGGCGCTGAGCATCGTCGCGACCCAGATCACGTTGAAACCAAGGAGAGTGGGGCCGTCCGGCTGCATGACTGAATATATCCCCTAAATCTCGAAGTTGATCATTTTGGCCATGATGAAGGCGCCAATCGCCATCCACACCATGCCGCCCAGGCCCGCAATGATCAGGCGCTCATCGACGAAGAACCCGCCCATGTAATTGGGGTTGATGAACCACACCATCGTGAACACCACGAACGGCAGTGAGCCGATGATGTAGGCCGAGGCCTTGGATTCCGAGCTCATCGCCTTGATCTTGAGTTTCATCTGCGCGCGCTTCCTCAGCACGTCGGCAAGATTGGACAAGGTCTCGGCCAGATTCCCGCCGGTCTCGCGCTGGATGGCGAGCGTGATGACGAAGAACTGGAATTCGGCGGTCCCCAGGCGGTCGGCGGTTTCCTGCAACGCCACTTCCATGGTGCGACCAATCTTCATCTTGTCGGATACGGCGCGGAATTCGATGCCGACCGGACCGGCGACTTCCTGGGCAACGATGCCCAGCGTCTCGGTGATCGGCAGGCCGGAGCGCAGCCCGCGGACCATCAGCTCGAGCGCGTCGGGGAAATTGGAATTGAATTTGTTGATGCGGCGATTGATCATCTTGCCGACGAACCAATAGGGGCCGCCAAGACCGACGAACATGCCGACGAAAAGCGCCAGCAGGATCGGCGATCCGCGCACCAGGAAAATGGTCGCGATGAACATGCAGATGCCGAGTGAGATGATCGAATATTTGGCCAGGCTGATATTCTTGCCGGTCATCTCCAGCCTGCGCCGCAGCAGCGCGGGCTTCGGGATTAGGGTCGAAAAGACGCCTTCGATGCGGCCCGCGCGCTGGGCGAACAGCTTGCGGATTTGCGCTTGGGCGTGACCGGCGATGACGTCGCCGTGGCGTTCCTTGATCTGCTCCACCCGGCGTTTGAGAACTTTGGACGCCGACGGGCCGTTGTACAGCTTCGCAAGCAGCAACAAGGCTGCTCCGGCGACAACGAACAGGATCACATAGAACATTCGTCAATCCCTTCGGGGCGGCCGGCCAGGGGTTGCCCCCTGGCTTGCCGCAATTCGCTTAGGCGGCTTTCGCCTTGGGCTTGGCCAGCATCGACTTGAGATTGTCGACCAGCGACCGCGCACCAACCGCTTTGGCATCGCCGCCGGCGCCTTCTTCGGTGGCGTGGCTGAGGACCATGCCGGCCAAAGCGTTGAAGGGCGCGGACATCTTGCCGCTCGCGACTTCGGCCATCGGCTTGCCGAGTTTGGCGGACTGCGCGGCAAGCTTGCCGTCGCTCGGGAAGACGATGTCCACCGGGCGCTCGATCGATTGCTCGAAGTCCTTGCGGCTGATCTCCAGCGCTCCGCCCGACGGCACACCGTTGGCGACGACGATGACCTTGGTCTGCGGCGCGTTCGACTTGAGCCAGGCGAGGATCCGGATGGTGTCACGAGTCGCTGCGAGAGTGAGCTCCGACACGACGACCGCGACATGCGCGTCATGGACCATGTGCGGATATTGGATCAGCATGTGCCGCGGCAGATCGATCACGGTCGATTCGAAGGCGTTTCGCATTTCCTCCTGAAGCTGGAAGAAAGCGGTGCCGTCGGTCACCAAAGGCTGGTGGATCGGCGCTTCGGCCGACAACACCGATAGACGCTCGTTGGCGCGAACCATGGCGCGCTCGATGAACAGGCCGTCGATGCGGCTCGGATTCTCGATCGCGTCGGTCAGGCCGCGGCCCGGCTCGAGATCGAGCGCCAGGGCGCCGGTGCCGAAGTGGATGTCGAGATCGAGCAGCGCGGTCGAACGGTGCGCGCGCTCGCCCAGCAGCCAGGCCAGCGAGGTCGCGATGGTCGAAGCGCCGACGCCGCCGCGCACGCCGATGACCG
>JBDSNQ010000148.1:0-1920 GCA_039915275.1 Sphingomicrobium sp. | reverse complement strand
TCGAGGATGATGAAGGCGTCGCTCAAGGTGCGGCCGCGCATGAAGGCGATCGGCGCGATCTCGATCTCTCCGCTAGCGATGCGGCGCTCGACCTGCTCGGTCGGGAGCATGTCGTAAAGCGCGTCGTAGAGCGGACGGAGATAGGGATCGACCTTCTCTTTCATGTCGCCGGGGAGGAAGCCGAGGCGTTCGCCGGCTTCGACCGCCGGGCGCGACAGGATCAGCCGGTCGACGCTGCCGGCGATCAACTGCGCCACGGCTTGGGCGACGGCGAGATAGGTCTTGCCGGTGCCGGCCGGCCCCAATGCGAAGATCATATCGTCGCGGGCCAGCGCTTCCATGTAGGTGGTCTGGACGGCGGAGCGCGGGACGATGGTCTTCTTGCGGGTGCGGATCATCACCTTGGGCGGCGAGGTCACTTCGTCCTCGATGATCCCGTCGAGGTGCGGCTGGGCGGCCATGGCGATGACCGCGTCGACCGCGGCGGCATCGACGTCATGCCCCTGGTCGAGGCGATTGTAGAGGCCGATCAGGACATCGCGAGCGCGCGCCGCTGCGTCGGCCTCGCCCTCGATCTGGACCTTGTTGCCGCGCGCCGCGATGTGCACGCCCAACCGGCTTTCGATGGTCACCAGATGGCGGTCGTAATCGCCGAACAACGGCCCGAGCAAATAGGGCTGGTCGAATTCAAGCTCGAGGCGGGCGCGGCCGGCCTCGTTGGCGGCAGCGGCGGCGAGGTCGCGGCGGGACATCAGGCGGCTTCGGCTGTGCGCAAGGCGCCGGCCATGCTGTTGGGGCCGGCGGATATGAGGGTGACGTCGACCATGTCGCCGGGGGCGGCGCTGGTTTCGAGATGCACCGATTGCATCCACGGTGAACGGCCGATCATCTGTCCCAATTGCCTTCCCTTGCGTTCGATCAACACGCGCGTGTCGGTGCCGACCAGGGCGCGGTTGAATGCCAGCTGATGCACGGCGATCCGATCGTGCAGCCGCCGCAGCCGTTCGTCCATGATTTCCGGCGCGATTTGTCCGTCCATGAGTGCGGCGGGTGTGCCTGGACGGGCGTTGTACTTGAACGAATAAGCGGCGGCGTAGCGAACCGCGTCGACCATGCTCAGGGTCGCTTCGAAATCCGCCTCGGTCTCGCCGGGGAAGCCGACGATGAAATCGCCCGAGATGGCGATGTCGGGGCGGGCGGCGCGGGCCTGCTCGGTGGTCCGCAAGTAGCTGGCGGTCGAATGACTGCGGTTCATGGCTTTCAAGATGCGGTCGCTGCCCGACTGCACCGGCAAATGAAGGTAGGGCATTAACTTGTCGATCTCGGCGTGGGCCGCGATCAAGCCGTCGGTCATGTCGGCGGGATGGCTGGTGGTGTAGCGGATCCTTTCCAGGCCATCGATGTCGGCCAAAGCGCGGATCAGAGCGTCGAGGCCGCGGCCTTCATCAGCCCAGGCATTTACGTTCTGGCCGAGCAGGACGATGTCGCGCGCGCCGGCGTCAACCAGCGCATGAGCTTCGGTGACGATGTCGCCCCACGGCCGCGAGATTTCAGCGCCGCGAGTGTAGGGCACGACGCAATAGGTACAGAATTTGTCGCAGCCTTCCTGGACGGTGAGAAAGGCGCTGGGGGCGGCTCGGCGGCGATTGGGAAAGGCGGCGAACTTGGCCAGCCCGGGCAAATCGGTATCGATTGGCCGGGCGCCGCGCGCAGCTTCGGCAACCAACTCGGGAAGCCGATGATAGGCCTGCGGGCCGACCACCAGGTCGATCATCTTCGAGCGGGTCATGGCCTCGGCGCCCTCGGCCTGGGCGACGCAGCCGGCGAGCGCGATGATCGGCCGCGAGCCGTCGTCGCGGCGCAGGCGGCCGACATCGGAATAGGCTTTTTCGGCGGCTTTTTCGCGGATGTGGCAAGTGT
>JBDSNQ010000149.1:0-7741 GCA_039915275.1 Sphingomicrobium sp. | reverse complement strand
TGATCGAGCTTCTGCTGCGCCGGGCCGATGAAGAGCAAATCACGACCGCGGTCAGGGTGCGCAATGGCGGCCGCGACGGACGCCTGCTGCAGACCCTGGTCAGCGACGAAAATGCATCGATTTCCGCTGCGGCCATGTCGCTCATCCTGGCGCGTGGCCGGAGGCGCGACCGTTTTGGCCAAGCCCGCGTCGAATATGACGATTTGCCGGCCGAGACCGCGGTCGACCTGACCCAGATCGTCAGCGCCGGCCTTCGTCAACGCTTGCTCGTCACCCTCGACAAGCAGGCAGCCGACCGCCAGTTGGCATCGGCCAGCGCGGCGCTGTTGGCCCGCCACGACGAAGACAAGAGGCTCGAAGCGCTCGCCGCGATGTTGGTTCGCTTGCTCGACGAGCAGGGCCGACTTGACGAGGATCTGGTGGCTGCGGCAGCGGCTGACGGCGAAGCGGTGCTGGTCGCCGAAGCGCTCGCCCGCCGTGCCGGACTCGCCGGCGAGGATGCATTCAACCTGCTGCTTGGCGGCGACGGCGATTCGCTGATGCTGTTGCTGCGCATGGCCGGAGCGACCCGTGAACTGGCGGCGCGGCTGCTCGCCGGCCCCGGCGACTTGCTCGAAATCGCCGATGCCGGCCGCGCGATCGCCCGGTTCGACGCCATCACCCAGGACCAAGTCGATGCGGCGCGCGGCTGGCTGCGCCTCGACCCTTGCTACCGTAGCGCGCTCGCCGCGCTGGGACAGGACCATGGCCAGCGCACCCTCTGAACCCCGGCCGATCATGGGCCGCGTCGATCGCGCCGGCCGCCTGATCGCGGCCGACGCCGAGCTTGCGTCTCTGCAGATGGAGGCGGGCTCGAGCATCGGCGCGACGCTCGCATTGCCGCAAGTCGCGGCCGTGGCGCGGCTGGCGCGCAAGCTTGGCATCCCGGTTTCGAGGCCGGCGGTCGCGGCCGGTTCGAACCATGACATCGACCTGTGGGTGCGCGCCGTTCCCGAAGGCGAGGAGGTGTCGCTGACCCTCGAGGGGTGGACTGCCCGCCCGCCCGCTTCGGCGCGGCTGGCGACCCTGCTCGGCGGCGACAGCGAAGCGCAGCCGGCGCCAGAGCCCGGCGAATGGTCGGCGGACGAGGACTTGCGGCTGACGTCGGTGTCGGCGTCGCTGGCTGAACGGCTCGGCGCCGAGGCGTCCGAACTCATCGGCCAGCCGCTGATGCGCATTTTCCGGCTGGAGGAGAATGAGACGGGCGAACTGCCGCTGGTGGCCGCGCTCGCTGCGCGCCACGGATTTGCCGGACAGGCCGCGCGGGCACGGAACGGCGACCCGGGCGTGACTTTGTCGCTGAGCGGTGAAGTGATGTTCGCCCCCGACGGAGGATTTGCCGGATTTTCGGGGCGGGCGATGTCGACCGATGACGGGCCGTCGCACGCCGCGCCGCAACCCCTGGCGATCGACCAGGCGCTCAACGAAGCGCTGCGCTCCCCACTCGACCGGATTATCGATGCCGCCGAGCGCATCGCCGACCGTTCCGACGGTCCGCTGCGCAACGATTATGCCGCTTACGCCAGCGATATCTCGTCCGCCGCCCGTCACTTACTGTCGGTCATCCATTCGATCAGCGAGGAGCCCGGGCAGGGCCACCGCGCGATCGACCTCGCCGCGCTTGCCGCAGAAGCGATCGTGTTGATCGCCCCGACCGCCGAAGCGCGCGGCGTGCGCATCGAGCTCGAGCCGAACCAGGCGCTGCCGGCCAATGGCGAGGAGCGGGCGGTGATCCAGATCCTCGTCAATTTGATCGGCAATGCGGTGCGCCATTCGCCCTCGGGCGGCACGGTCAAGCTGCGTTTTGCGCGGTCCGAAGGCGTGGCCTCGGTGATCGTGTCGGATCGGGGCGAGGGCATCGCCCCGGCCGACCAGCAGCGCATTTTCGAGCGTTTCGAGCGAGCGAGCACGGACGACAGCGGCACCGGGCTCGGGCTCGCCATCTCGCGCCGCCTCGCGCGTTCGATGGGCGGTGACATCAGCCTCGAAAGCGCCCCGACCCAAGGCGCGCGCTTCACGCTGACTTTGCCGGGCGCCTAGCTTCCCCCCAGCCTACCTCTTGCCCACGGGCACATATTCGCGCTGGGTGGCGCCGGTGTAGAGCTGGCGCGGGCGGCCGATCTTCTGTTCGGGGTCGGAGATCATCTCGTTCCACTGAGCGACCCAGCCAACGGTCCTCGCCAGCGCGAACAAAGCCGTGAACATGTCGCTCGGGAAGCCGATCGCGTTCAGGATCACGCCCGAATAGAAATCGACGTTGGGGTAGAGCTTCTTCTCGATGAAATATTCATCGCTGAGCGCGATCCGCTCCAATTCGAGCGCGACATCGAGCACCGGGTCGGAGATGTTGAGCTCCTTCAGCACCTCGTCGGCGGTGGCCTTCATGACCTTCGCCCGCGGGTCGTAATTTTTGTAGACGCGGTGGCCAAAGCCCATCAGCCGGAACGGGTCGTCCTTGTCCTTGGCGCGCGCGATATATTTGGGGATATTCTTCACATTGCCGATCTCGCGCAGCATGTTGAGCGCCGCCTCATTGGCGCCGCCGTGCGCCGGCCCCCACAGGCAGGCGATGCCGGCGGCGATGCAGGCGAACGGATTGGCGCCCGACGATCCCGCCAGCCGCACGGTCGAGGTTGAGGCGTTCTGCTCATGGTCGGCGTGGAGGATGAAAATCCGCCGCATCGCCCGCTCGATCACCGGATTGACCTCATAGGGTTCGGCCGGGACGCCGAACGTCATGCGCAGGAAATTACCGGTGTAGGTCAAGCTGTTATCGGGAAACAGGAAGGGCTGACCGACGGTATATTTATACGCCCTTGCGGCGATCGTCGGCATTTTGGCGATCAGCCGGTGCGACGCGATCATGCGCTGTTGCGGGTCGGTGATGTCGGTCGAATCGTGATAGAAAGCCGACAGCGCCCCGACCACGCCGCACATCACCGCCATCGGGTGAGCGTCGCGCCGAAATCCGCGGTAAAAGGTCGCCAATTGCTCGTGGAGCATGGTGTGGCGCGAGATGGTGTAGGTAAAATCCGTCAGTTCGTCCTGCTTGGGCAATTCGCCATGCAGCAGCAGATATGAGACCTCCATGAAGGTCGAATTTTCGGCCAATTGGTCGATCGGATAGCCGCGGTGGAGGAGGATGCCCTTCTCGCCGTCGATAAAGGTGATCGCGCTCTGGCAGCTGGCGGTCGAGGTGAAGCCGGGGTCGAAGGTGAATTTGCCGGTATCGCCATAGAGATTGCGGATGTCGATCACTTCGGGCCCGACCGAGCCCTCGAGGATCGGATAGGTCACATCGCCGCTATCGAATTTCATCGTCAGCGTCTTGTCGGTCATGCGTTCGGCTCCACCATCTGGTCGGCAATTCGGGCGAGGCTTTCGCCCTGCCCGAGCAAGACCAGAACGTCAAAAATTCCCGGGCTGGTGGTGCGACCGGTGAGCGCGGCGCGGAGCGGCTGGGCGAGCTTGCCGAGCTTGACGCCGGCGGCGTCGGCGGCCGCGCGCACCGCCTCATCGAGCGCATCATGGTCCCACGCGGAGACGCTGCCCAGCGCGGCATGAGCGGCGCCGAGCAAGGCCCGGCTGTCCTTCAGCAAGGCCGCGGCGGGCTCGTCGATGGTCAGCGGGCGCGTCGCGAACAGGAACCGCGCCCCGTCGGCGAGCTGGTTGAGGTCATGGGCGCGGGCCTTGAGCTCGGGCATCGCGCGCACCAACAGCTCGCTATCGCTAATTTCGAGCCGCTCGGCGACCAACTTCGCCAGCCGCGCATCATCGGCTTCGCGGATGTAATGGGCGTTGAGGCTCTCCAATTTCTTCATGTCGAAGCGCGACGGCGATTTGCCGACATGATCCAGGTCGAACCAGGCGATGGCCTGCTCGGCCGAGATAATCTCGTCGTCGCCGTGGCCCCAGCCCAGGCGCAGCAGATAATTGAACAAGGCTTCGGGCAAAATGCCCATTTCGCGATAGTCGTGGACCCCCAACGCCCCGTGGCGCTTGCTCAATTTGGCGCCGTCGGGTCCGTGGATCAGCGGGATGTGGGCGTAGGTCGGCTCGGGCCAGCCCATCGCGCGGACGATCGCCAGCTGGCGAAAGGCGTTGTTGAGATGATCGTCGCCGCGGACGATGTGGGTCACCGCCATGTCATGGTCGTCGACCACCACCGCCAGCATATAGGTCGGGCTGCCGTCGGAGCGCAGCAGCACGAAATCGTCTAGCTCGGCGTTCGACACCGACACGCGGCCCTGGACGAGGTCGTCGATCGCGGTCTCGCCCTCGCGTGGCGCTTTCAAGCGGATGACCGAGGGCACGCCGTCCGGCCCAGCCTCGGAGCGGTCGCGCCATTCGCTTTGCAGCCGGAACGGCCGCCGCTCGGCCTGCGCCTTGTCGCGCCGCGCCTTCAATTCCTCGGGCGTCAAAAAACAGCGGTAAGCGGCACCCCGCTCGATCAATTGGTGCGCGACCTCGGCGTGGCGCGGCTCGAATTGCGACTGGAAATAGGCCGGACCATCCCAGTCGAGCCCGAGCCATTGCAGCCCGTCGAGAATCACGTCGATCGCTTCCTGAGTCGATCGCGCTTTGTCGGTATCCTCGATCCGCAGCAGCGCCTTGCCGCCGTGATGGCGCGCGTAGAGCCACGAAAACAGGCCGGTGCGGGCGTTGCCGATATGCAGGAAACCGGTTGGGGAAGGCGCGAACCGCGTGACCACGCCTTTCGTTGATGAAGACGATGCCGGATTATGACTTGCGCTCAAGCGCGTTCCTTTGTCTTGTCGGGACCGATGCAATGGATGAGCGCCCCTAACATAGGGCTGGCGCCTCTTCCACAGCGGGCTCGGCGGTTCTGGAAGTTGCGGTTCAGCACCTTGCGCGACAGCGTCGAGGCCTTCCTCGAGCTTGAGCGCGGGCAGCTGCCGCCGTGGTTCGTGGTCGGGCTCGGCACCGGCATCCTTGCCTGGTTCGCCTTGGATCGGCCGCGCGATTGGGTCGCATTCCTGTGCCTGTCGGGTGCGTTGGCGCTGGCTGGCTTCACAATTCGCGGCGGGCGGGCCGAGCGGGCGGCCGGCTGGTTCGGCCTGGCCATGATGGTCGGCTGCGCTTTGGTCTGGGCCCGCGCTCACACGCTGGCGGCGCCGCGGCTGCAACGGCCGCTGGTTACCGAGTTCCAGGCCAAGGTCGAGCGGGTCGAGACGATGACCGCCAAGGGCACGCTGCGGCTGACCGTCGCGCCCACAGACCCAACGCTGCCGCCCCGGGTGCGGGTGTCGATCGACCAGGACAAGGCGCCGCAAGGCATTGCCAAAGGGGCTGGGCTCAAACTTCGCGCCCGGCTCGCCCCGCCGCCGCCGATGGCGCTGCCCGGTGGCTATGATTTCGCCCGCGACGCCTGGTTCAGGCAGATCGGCGCGGTCGGCAAGGCGCTCGGCCCGGTGACCGTGCTGCACCCGGCGCGGGAAAGCGGCATCGACGGCGTCCGCGACCGGCTCGACCGGCACATTCGCGAGCGGCTGCCTGGCGCCAATGGCGGGATCGCCACTGCGCTCGCCACCGGCGACCAGAACGCCGTGCCGCAGGACGATGCCGACGCCATGCGGCGCAGCGGCCTCACCCATTTATTGTCGGTCAGCGGCCTGCACATTGCCGCTGCCGTCGGCGCGGCGATGCTGCTGACGTTGAAGCTGCTGGCGCTGAGCGAGCGATTGGCGCTGCGCTTCAATCTGGTGCTGGTCGCGGCCGCGGTCGGCGCGCTGACCGGGATCGGCTACACCTTGTTGACCGGCGCCCAGGTGCCGACCGTGAGGAGCTGCGTCGCCGCGCTGCTGGTCCTCGCCGGGATCGCGCTTGGCCGGGACGCGCTGAGCATGCGGCTGCTCGCCGTCGGCGCGCTGGTCGTGCTGATCTTCCGTCCCGAGGCGATCGCCGGCGCCAGCTTTCAGCTGAGCTTCGCCGCCGTCGCCTCGATCATCGCACTGCATTCGAGCGGTTGGGCGCGCCGAGTCTTCTCGCGCCGCGACGAAGGGTTGCCGGCCAGGCTGGCACGAGCCTTGCTGGCGATGGTCGCGACCGGGCTCGCGGTCGAAATCACGCTGATCCCGATCGCGCTCTATCACTTCCACCGCGCCGGCCTCTACGGGGTCCTTGCCAACATCATCGCGATTCCGCTGACCACCTTCGTCATCATGCCCTTGGAAGCGGGCGCGCTGTTCCTCGATATCGCCGGGCTCGGCGCGCCCTTGTGGTGGCTGTGCGGCCTGTCGCTGAATTTGCTGCTCGGACTGGCGCATTTCGTCGCCGATTCGCGCGGCGCCGTGGCGTTGCTGGCGGCGATGCCGCCGTGGGCATTGGGGACGATGGTCGCCGGCGGGCTGTGGCTGTTCCTGTGGACCAGCGGCGTGCGCTTCCTCGGCCTGGCGCCGATCGCGCTCGGAGCGGCGGCCGCGGCGATGTCGCCGACCCCCGACTTGCTGGTCACCGGCGACGGACGCCATCTCGCCTTGGTCGATGCCGACGGCACGCCGCTGCTCCTGCGCGAACGGAGCGGCGATTTCATCCGCCAAGTGGTCGCCCAGGCCTCGGGTTTCGACGCCGACCCGCAGGATCTCGCCTCGCGCCCCTTCTCGTCTTGCTCGCGCGACGCTTGCGTGGCCGTGTTCAATCGTGGGGGCCGGACTTGGCGGATACTGGCTACCAAATCCTCGCAATCGATCGAGTGGCAAACGATGGTCGACGCCTGCGCCCAAGCGGACGTCGTCGTTTCCGAGCGCTGGTTGCCGCGCGGCTGCAGCCCGCACTGGCTGAAGCTCGATCGCGGCACGTTGGCGCGGACTGGCGGGGTCGCGATCTATCTCGCGCAGCGCCCGCGGGTGGCGACGGTCGCCGAGCGCGTCGGCCGCCATCCGTGGGCCGCGGATGTTCCCGCTGACGACCGCAGGCGAATGCGTTATGGTCGCAAGGGTCAATATGACAGGAGCGCGAGTCATGCCCGAATTCGTGATCGAACGTGACATGCCCGGCGTCGGCCAGCTGTCGGGCGCAGACCTCAAGGGCGCGTCGTAGACCAGTTGCTCGGTGCTGCGCGACCTCGGGCCCGAGATTCAGTGGGTCCACAGTTACGTCACCGACGACAAGATCTACTGCATCTACCGCGCGCCCAGCGAGGATCTGATCCGCCGCCACGCCGAAACTGCGGGCTTCCCGGCCAACCGCATTTCCGAAGTCCGCGCGACCATCGACCCGACCACCGCGGAGTAGCGGCGGAAGTTATTGCACTTCGTGCCTCGACTAACTTTCGTTCGTCCTGAGCGAAGTCGAAGGGCGTACCTCGGCATCCGGTGCCAGACGCCCTTCGACTTCGGGCTTCGCCCTCCGCTCAGGACGAACGGAATATGGTTGTGTTCAAAGTAGAGCGATCACTCTGCCGTCTGCCACACTGCGAGTTCGCTCCCGCCGGGATCGATGAAGTGGAATCGGCGGCCCCCGGGGAACGCAAAGATCGGCTTGGCAATGGTGACGCCGGCCTTGGTCACGGCGTCGAACGCCGCCTCGAGATCGTCGACGCGGATGACGGGCAAAGGCGCGGCGAGCGCTTCGTCGGGCTGTCCGTTCAATCCGACGTCGGTCGTGCCATTGGTGGTCGCGGCATAGTCCGGCCCGTAATCGGTAAAGCTCCAGCCGAACGCTTTGGTGTAAAATCCCCGCG
>JBDSNQ010000009.1:0-3988 GCA_039915275.1 Sphingomicrobium sp. | reverse complement strand
CCAAGCTTCGGCTTTTCGGTCTGGTCGGTCATTCTATTCCTTCGTCATATTCTTCAGCCGAGCCGGGGGCCGAGGCGGGTTCGCCGCCGTCTAGCCCGGTACGGGGGTCAGTGAAAGCGCGCCACCGGGCAAGCGCGTGGGAGACGCGCGACGCGGCAGCGGGATCGGTCAGGGCGACATGTACCACATTTTCGCGGCCCAGCGCCATTGACAAGATAGTGCGCTCCTCGGGGAATATCATCCCGCGTGCGCCTGTCCCGCGCGAAGTCGAGGGGCCGCCGCCAACTCTTAACGCCTGGTCGAGCGTGCGGCGGCCATCCTCGCGGGCGTCAGCGGCGTGAATCAGCAAATGGACCTTGCCGGCGCGAGCGGCGGTTTCGATGCGCTCGGCGCCATTGATCAGCGTGCCGCCGCGCGCTTCGAGGCCGAGCCGGTCGAGCACCGCCTGGCGCAGGGCGCGCTCGATCCGCTCGCCGAGGTCGGCGGGGATGTTGAGATCGCCGGTCTTGAACGCTCGGGCCAGCGCAGCCTTCAACTTGCCCTTGGCATTGGCAGCGTCGAGCTCCGCACGGCCGACCGAAATCCACGCACCGCGACCCGGAGCGCGGGCGCGGACGTCGGGGCCGACCTCGCCGTCGGGACCCAGTGCCAGCCGGATCAGGCCGTCGCGGGTGCCCTTGGCGCGGGTGAGCACGCAGGTCCGTTCGGGGACGTGCGCATCAGGCTTCTCAATCAGGCGTTGGCCGGACTCATTTGGGGGATTCCGCAACTGCGTCCTCCTCCTTGGCATCCGGCTTGGCGGCCGCGGCGGCGTCTTCGTCTTCGAACCAGTGGGCGCGGGCGGCCATGATGATCTCATTGCCCTGCTCTTCGGAGAGGCCATATTCGTGGAGGATCCCGCCCTTGTCTTCGGGCCGGTTGCTGGGCTCGCGCTGGCGGCGTTGCTCGGGCCGCTTCTTCTGGATAAGCTCGTCGGTGGCGAGATCGGCGAGATCGTCGAGCGAGCGGATATTGGCCTTGCCCAGCGTCACCAGCATCGCCTCGGTCAAATGCGGCAGCGCGGCCAGATCATCGGCCACGCCCAATTTGCGGCGCTCCTCGCGCGCCGCGGCTTCGCGCCGCTCGAGGCCCTCGGCGGCGCGGCTTTGCAGCTCGGTCGCGAGATCCTCGTCGAAGCCGTCGATCGCGCTGATTTCCTCGGCGTTGACGTAAGCGACTTCCTCCAGAGAGGTGAAGCCTTCGGCGACCAGCAGCTGGGCGAGGGTCTCATCGACGTCCAACTCGGTCTGGAACATCTCCGAGCGCTCAACGAATTCGCGCTGGCGCTTTTCGCTCGCGTCGGCTTCGGTGAGGATGTCGATCTGCGAGATGGTCAGCTGGCTGGCGAGGCGGACGTTCTGGCCGCGGCGGCCGATGGCCAGGCTCAATTGATCGTCGGGCACAACCACTTCGATGCGCGCTTCTTCCTCGTCGATGACGACGCGGCTGACCGTCGCCGGCTGGAGCGCGTTGACGACGAAGGTGGCGAGATCCTCGCTCCACGGGATGATGTCGATCTTTTCGCCTTGCAGCTCCTGGACCACCGCCTGGACGCGGCTGCCCTTCATGCCGACGCAGGCGCCGACCGGGTCGATCGAGCTGTCGTGGCTGATGACGCCGATCTTGGCGCGGCTGCCAGGATCGCGGGCGGCGGCCTTGATCTCGATGATGCCGTCGTAAATTTCGGGCACTTCCTGGGCGAACAGCTTCTTCATGAAATCGGGGTGCGCGCGCGACAGGAAGATCTGCGGGCCGCGGGCTTCGCGGCGGACCGACAGGATCAGGCTGCGGATGCGGTCGCCGACGCGGACCATTTCGCGCGGGATCTGCTGGTCGCGGCGGATGACGCCTTCGGCCCGGCCGAGGTCGACGACGACGTGGCCGAACTCGACCCGCTTGACGACGCCGGTGATGACTTCGTTGGCGCGGTCCTTGAATTCCTCATACTGGCGCTCGCGCTCGGCGTCGCGGACCTTCTGGAAGATGACCTGCTTGGCGGCCTGAGCAGCGATGCGGCCGAACTCAATGGGCGGCAGCGGATCGACGATGAAATCGCCGACGGCGGCGTCGGCCTGGAGCTTCTGGGCGCCCTTCAAATCGACTTGCTTGAAATAATCGTCGACCTCTTCGACCACTTCGACCACGCGCCACAGGCGGAGGTCGCCGGTAACTGGGTCGAGCTTGGCGCGGATGTCATTCTCGGCGCCGTAGCGGGCGCGGGCGGCGCGCTGGATTGCGTCTTCCATCGCCTCGATGACGATGGCGCGATCGATCAGTTTCTCGCGCGCGACGGCGTCGGCGATGGCGAGCAATTCGGCCTTGTTGGCGGCGGGACCCGCGGTTGCGGGAGCAGCGGTAGCCATGTCTTTCTAACCTTCCATCTTGATGAGATCGGCCCCCGCCGCGTCGAGCGGGGCGGTGGCCTTGATAAGTTCGTCGGTCAGCAACAGCTTGGCCGACGCAATTGATGTGAACGGGATGTCGCGCGGGCCCTTGGTGGTCGAAATGCGGACCGAGTCGCCGTCGACGCTGTGGATGATGCCCGAAACCTGCCGGGCGCCGTCGATCGGTTGTTCGAACCTGAGCCGCGCTTCGTGCCCCGCCCAATCGGCATAATCCTTGAGCCGGGTGAGCGGGCGGTCGATGCCGGGCGAGCTCACTTCTAGGCGGTAGGCGCCGTCGATCGGGTCGCGGCCGTCGGCTTCGAGGGCGTCGAAAATCTCCGAAATCCGGCGCGAGATGGCCTCGCAATCGCCCAGCTCAAGCTGCCGGGTCTCGGCCCGTTCGGCCATGATCTGGAGTGTCGGATCGGTGGTGCCGCCGATCATCGCCACGCGCACAAGGCTGAAGCCCAAGGCTTCCACCTTGGGTTCGATCAATGCGGTGAGCGCAGCTACGTCGGTCATAAGTCTTTTCGAAATCCAAAACAGCTCTGCGACCGGCCTCCGGGGGGAAGCCAGCCTCAACGTCGGTAACGATGTCGAGGAGAGGGGTGCGATATAGGCTCCGACCGCTGCCGGCGCAAGCGTCAGCGTGGCGGGCACGAACCTATGACGCGCTTGCGGATCACCGCCTCGGCTTCGCCGCCGAGGAGATTGACGCAGCGACCAGCTTCGAAGCGGTCGGGGCCGCCCGCCAGCAAGAGGAAGACCGCCTTGCCGATGATTGTCTGCATTTCCTGGGGACCGAGCAAGTAATCGCTGATCAAGTCGATGGCGTAGGACGCTTTGCCCAAGCCGCGATATTCACGGGTCGGTCGGAACCGCCAGGCGTAAGGGCCGTCCGCCTCGACCACGCCTTCGGCGGCGACGGGATAATATTTGGCGATGCGGTCGAGGTCTTCGGCGAAATGCGGGCCCGAGGGAATGAGCCGGACGCAATCGCAAGCGGCGGCGGGGCTCGCAACGAGCAACGATCCGAAAAACGCGAGGATGCCGAATGTCCTAGTCATAAGCGAGCGCCTTATTCTCGGAGCGGATGCGGACGGTGAGGATGGCGGCGTTCAAGATGCTGAAGGTGAGCGCTACTCCGGCCAGGCCGAATGCCAGCGGCAGGACCGCAATCTCGAGCGCGACGATGAGATAATTGGGATGGTCGACGAAGCGGAACGGGCCACCGCGGACAAGCGGGGCATCGGGCAGCACGATAATCCGGGTCGTCCAACGCGTGCCGAGCGTGGCAATGACCCACAATCGGGCGACCTGGAGCAGCATGAAGACCGTCATCAAGGCCCAGTTGATCACTTGCCCGGGCGCCCACCACCACAAAGCCGCGAGCCACGCGACGTGGACCGCAACCAAAAGCGGATAATGGCCGCGACCGGCTTCGACCGCGCCTTGGTCGAGCAAGCGCCGGGTATTGCGATTGGACAGCCACAGCTCGCCGAGGCGCTGGGCCGTGACCAACAGCAGGATGGCGATGACGGCCCAGGTCATGCCGCCTCGAGGAG
>JBDSNQ010000234.1:0-4137 GCA_039915275.1 Sphingomicrobium sp. | reverse complement strand
CAGGTGATCGGCGCCGTCGTCGACGTCGCCTTCGAAGGCGAGCTGCCGCCGATCCTCGCCGCATTGGAGACCGACAACGGCGGCAACCGCCTGGTGCTCGAGGTCGCCCAGCATCTCGGCGAAAATGTCGTCCGCACCATCGCCATGGATTCGACCGACGGCCTGACCCGCGGGCAGCCGGTCAAGACCACCGGCTCGCAGATCACCGTGCCCGTTGGCCCCAAGACGCTGGGCCGGATCATGAACGTCATTGGCGAACCGATCGACGAGCTCGGCCCGATCGGCAGCGACCTGTTTGCCCCGATCCACGCCGAAGCCCCATTGTTCGTCGACCAGTCGACCGAGAGCGCGATCCTGGTCACCGGCATCAAGGTCATCGACCTGCTCGCGCCTTACGCGCGCGGAGGCAAGATCGGCCTGTTCGGCGGCGCCGGCGTCGGCAAGACCGTGCTCATCCAGGAGCTGATCAACAACATCGCCAAGGGCCACGGCGGCGTCAGCGTGTTCGCCGGCGTCGGCGAGCGCACCCGCGAGGGCAACGACCTCTATGTCGAGTTCAAGGAAGCCGGCGTCATCGCCACCGACGACAAAGGCAATGCCGTGTCGGAAGGCTCCAAGGTCGCTCTGGTCTACGGCCAGATGAACGAGCCGCCGGGCGCCCGCGCCCGCGTCGCTCTGTCGGGCCTCACCCAGGCCGAATATTTCCGCGATGTCGAAGGCCAGGACGTATTGTTCTTCATCGACAACATCTTCCGCTTCACCCAGGCCGGCTCGGAAGTTTCGGCGCTATTGGGCCGCATCCCCTCGGCGGTCGGCTACCAACCGACGCTCGCCACCGACATGGGCCAGCTGCAGGAGCGGATCACCTCGACCAACAAGGGCTCGATCACTTCGGTCCAGGCGATCTACGTCCCCGCCGACGATCTCACCGATCCCGCCCCGGCAACCTCATTCGCCCATTTGGACGCGACCACCACGCTTAACCGCGCCATCTCCGAGCTTGGCATCTATCCTGCGGTCGACCCGCTCGATTCGACCAGCCGCGTGCTCACCCCCGCGGTCGTCGGCCAGGAGCATTATGACACCGCCCGCGCCGTCCAGGAGACGCTCCAGCGCTACAAGAGCCTGCAGGACATCATCGCCATTCTCGGTATGGACGAATTGTCGGAAGAGGATAAATTGACCGTCAGCCGCGCCCGCAAGATCCAGCGTTTCCTGTCGCAACCGTTTCACGTCGCCGAAGTATTCACCGGCATTCCCGGCAAGTTCGTCCAGGTCGAGGACACGGTGCGCTCGTTCAAGGCCGTGGTCGAGGGCGAGTACGATCATCTCCCCGAGAGCGCCTTCTACATGGTCGGCGGGATCGAGGAAGCGGTCGCCAAGGCCGAGAAGATGGCCCAGGAATCCTAATCCATGGATGAACTCCGCCTCGAAGACTGCGTCAATGACAGCTGCCCGTGGTCGGGCAAGCCGGTCAGTGCCGACAGCCTGACCACTTATCGCGGCAAGGTCGTCGGATTCTGCAACACCGGCTGCCGCGACAAGTTCGACGCCGCCGCGACGGCGTTTGACGCCGCGATCGAAGGCCGCGGCTGATGGCCGACTTCCACTTCGAGCTGGTGACGCCCGAGAAACTGGTCATGTCCGAGGACGTCTATATGGTCGTGGTGCCCGGCACCGAGGGCGAGTTCGGCGTCATGGCCGGCCACGCGCCCTTCATGAGTACGCTGCGCGACGGCGACCTCGCGGTCTACCGAACGGCCGGCGCCAGTCCTGAAAAAATCCCGGTCAGCGGCGGCTTTGCCGAGGTTAGCGATCGCGGCCTCACCGTCCTCGCCGAAAGCGCCGGCGCCTAAGTCACCGCCCGCGCGCCGAGTAGCGCCACTTTCGTGCTTTGCTCCCGTCCGCCAGTGCGACTTCGGCCATTAAATATTTGCCCTCGCGCCAATATCGGATGCGTTGCGGGTAATCGTGTGATGCATTGATGAAGGTCAGCCCCGGCCTGGGCGACGGAACCCAGTCAAAGCGCGTGCGGGTGCCGTCGGACGGCGTCGCCCATAGGGTCATCCACGGGATCGCCGGATCATCGGTCTCGGCATGGACAATCTCCATCGTCTCATGTTCGGCCCCGCTGCGGCTTTCGCCGCGCATGATCGGGCCGTCCGGCATCGACCAGCATTCAACAGTCTCCCGCGTTCTGGACCGGCTCTCCCAACACCCTGCCATCCACTCGGGCAGGTGGGGCGCCGCAACGGACATCCCCAATGTTGCCGCGAAGATCGTCCACATAACCATTCCTTCCCCAATTCCTGGCTGTTCCTAACCGACAACCACGATTGGGCCTTGAACGAACGCGACATGCTGCGATCCTGCGCGGATGGATTACGCCGAATTCCCCGCTCCCGCCGAGCTTCGGCACCTGGTCAAGGCGGCATGGACCCTGTCGGTCGGCGGTGAAATCTCCGACAGCGTCGACCATGTCGCCACATCCGACGGCTGCATCGAAATCATCCGCCGCCTCAAAGGCCGCTCTTCATGGCAAGGCGACCAGCCGCCTCTATTTGTTGCCGGCCTCACCACGCATCCCGCTGCCCTGTGCCTCAGCGGGGCGAGTGAATTCATTGGCCTCAGGCTGTGGCCGTGGACGTGGAATGCGATCAGCCACGTGAAATCGCGCGAGATCGTTGACCGCTGGGTCGAACTTGCCATTGCAGCCCCGGATTTCACCATGCCGGGCAATGCTCTCGACGCATTTGCTGCCGTCGAACCGGGACTGGTCGACCCGGCAGTCGTTCCATTGGTCAAAGCCGTCCTGAGCTCGTCAAGCGTCAGCGAGCTTGCTGAGCGAAGCGGCCGCTCCCATCGCTACTTGCAACGCTGGTTCGAACACCACGTCGGTGTTACGCCGCGCGTGTATCTGCGCATGCTCCGCTTCTCCAACGCCTTCGACCGGCTTCCAAGCTCAGGCGGATCGCTTGCCAGCCACGCTGCGGACCACGGTTTCGCGGATCAGTCGCACATGGCGCGGGAGTTTCGCTCAATGTCCGGTTTGCCCGCCGGCAAGGCGAAGAAAAAGGCGGTCGGCCCGTTCCTTTAAAGCTGCCTTCTGCCCTCGATAACGCAAATCTAACCGCAATTCACATTTTCTAAAAGTTTGCTGCCTATTCACCATCTCTCTCTCAGTGCGAGCAACCGCAGGGAATTGGGTGGACATGAGCGCATTCGGAAAACGCAACGGTCTCGGCGGAAGCGGCGCGCGAGCCAATTTCGGCGTCGCCAGTCCGATGAAATCGAGCGGCGGTAAGGCTTCGGCCAAGTCGTCGGGCGGTGACCAATTTCCTCCGCTGGAGGAGCTTGTCCCGACGGATGACATCGACCCGTCGCAAATGGACGAAACCGGCGCCCCGATGGGCGCAATGGACCGCCTGACCGCGCGTCAGAACGCCAGCGGCGACGCCGCAAACAGCAAGAGCGAAGGGTTTGAGGCCTCGGTCCACCGGATAAAGGAGCAAGTGCTGCCGCGGCTGCTCGAGCGCGTCGATCCCGAAGCGGCGGCGACGCTCAGCAAGGACGAGCTGGCCGAGGAATTTCGCCCGATCATCGGCGAAGTGCTCGCCGAGCTCAAAATCACCCTCAACCGCCGCGAGCAATTCGCGCTCGAAAAGGTGCTGGTCGACGAGCTTCTCGGTCTTGGCCCGTTGGAGGAATTGCTCGCCGATCCGGCGGTCAGCGACATCATGGTCAACGGCCCCGATCAGTGCTTCGTCGAGCGCAAGGGCAAGCTCGAGCTGGCCCAGATCCAGTTCCGCGACGAGGAGCATCTGTTCCAGATCGCCCAGCGCATCGTCAACAAGGTCGGCCGCCGCGTCGACCAGACCACGCCGCTGGCCGATGCCCGTCTCCAAGACGGCAGCCGCGTCAACGTCATCATTCCGCCGCTGTCACTGCGCGGTACCGCCATCTCAATTCGTAAATTCTCCGAAAAGCCGATCACGCTCGACCTGATGGTTGGCTTCGGCTCGATGTCGGAGAAAATGGCGACGCTGCTCAAGATCGCCGGCGCCAGCCGTATGAACGTCGTCATTTCGGGCGGTACCGGCTCGGGTAAAACCACCATGCTCAACGCCTTGTCCAAGA
>JBDSNQ010000111.1:0-6469 GCA_039915275.1 Sphingomicrobium sp. | reverse complement strand
TGGACTGCCCCGCGCCGGCGCCCTGGCCGGCATCTTGCTGTTGCCGCTGGCGGTGCCACTGCTGATCTTCGGGGCGGCGGCGAGCGGCGATGGCGGGCCGGGGGCATTGCTGCTCGAGGCGGCGGTGTCGTTGCTGATTACCGCCGGCGCCCCGTTCGTCGCCGGAGCGGCGATCCGCGCCGCTAGGACTTAGACCAGCGCGCAAAGATTGCCGTGGGGAGCAGCAGCCCGCGCGCCTCTTCGCGGACCGCCATTTCGCCGACTTCGACCGTGCCGCCCAAATCGCCCAAAACCTGCTTGACCAACTCGCCGATGGCCAGCGCGGACATACGCACCGCGTAAACCGTGAGCACTAGGAAACGGCTGTTGACGTCGAGCAGCGCCCGGCAATCGGCGAGCAGCGGTGCCAGATCCTCCTCCAGCCGCCACAGCTCGCCTTCGGGGCCGCGGCCGAACTTGGGCGGGTCGAGCAAGATGCCGCCGTAGCGGCGGCCGCGTCGGACTTCGCGGGCGGTGAACTTGCGCGCGTCGTCGACGATCCAGCGGATCGGGCGATCGGCCATGCCCGACAGCGCGGCGTTCGCTTTGCCGCCCTCGACCGATTTCTTCGAGGCGTCGACGTGGACCAGTTTGGCGCCGGCGTCGCTCAAGAGCAGGCTTCCGACGCCGGTGTAACCGAACAGGTTGAGCACGTCGGCGTCGCTCGCCCGCTCGCGCATCCAGTCCCATTGGGGCGCCATGTCGGGAAAGAAACCCAAGTGGCGGAACGGTGTCAGGCTGGCGTGGAATTTGACCGGCCCACGCGATAATTCCCACTCGCGCGGCACCGGCCGATCCTCGACCCAACGCCCGCCGCCTTCCTCGTCGGAGCCGGGGACGAAGGTCGCGTCGGGGTCCCAGTCCGAGCGCGCTGGCGCCCACATCGCCTGCGGTTCGGGCCGGACCACCGTCACTGGTCCGTAGCGTTCAAATTTAAGACCGCCACCGCTGTCGATCAGCCCCCAATCCGCCCACGGTTCGGCGACGAGGGTAGTAAGTTCGGTCACGCGGCGCGGACCGCTGGCGCCCCGATGGTTGCCCGGGCGCGCGGGCCGGCGACCATCGCCGCACCGGCGGCGCGCACTTCATCGAGCGTCACCGCCGCCAGGTCGGCCAGCACTTCCGAAGGCTCGACCAGCCGGCCGTGGACCGACAATTGGCGGGCGACATAGGCTGCCTGGCCCCACGGCGTCTCGAGCGACATCAGCAACGCCGCCCGCGCCTGCGTCCGCGCGCGATCGAGTTCGCGCTGGCTGGCGTCGGTGGCGGCGGCGCGGATGATCTCTTCGATCAGCTGGGCCGCATCGGCCGACTGGCGCTTGGCGGTCGCGGCATAGGC
Organism: Sphingomicrobium sp.; assembly: GCA_039915275.1. Lineage (GTDB taxonomy): Bacteria > Pseudomonadota > Alphaproteobacteria > Sphingomonadales > Sphingomonadaceae > Sphingomicrobium. Next base: position 5,091 of record JBDSNQ010000111.1, on the reverse strand, counting down.
ATAGAATAAACCGGTGTCGGCGAACGGGTGGAGAACCGAATAGATTGAGTAAGCGAGGCCCCGCTCCTCGCGCAATTGCTGGAACAGGCGCGACGACATGCCGCCGCCGACGAGGTCGGCGAACAGGCGCGCGGCGAGATAGTCGGGCGCGCGGGCGGCCGGCGCCGCAAGGCCGATGGTGAGATGGGCCTGCTCGCTCGGCGTGCGGCCGATCCGCGATCCGCCGGTGAAGCGCGCCGGCTCGGGGGCTGGCGGCCGGCCCGGTTCGAGCGACGCGAACCAATGTTCGGCCAGCGCGACCAAAGCGTCGTGCTCGACCTTGCCGGCGCCAACCAGGGTCAGATTGCCACCGCGATACTGGCCGGCGCGCCAAGCCTCGAGATCGCCGCAGCCGATCGCGGCGATGCTGCCCTCGTCACCGAGGATCGAGCGGCCGATCGGCTGGGCGTCGAAGGCGGCGCTCCACAATTCGTCGAAGATGATGTCGTTGGGCGTATCGCGCGCTTCGCCGAGCTCCTGCAGGACGACGTCCTTCTCGCGCTCCAGCTCGGCCGGCGAGAGATGCGGGCGCATGACCAAGTCGGCGATCAGCTCGATCGCCAGGGGAACATCCTCGGGCATGACGCTGGCGGTGAAGCTGGTGCCCTCGCGCTCGGTACAGGCGTTGAGTTCGCCGCCGACATCCTCGATCGCCTCGCTGATCGCCCGCGCCGAGCGCCCGCCAGCGCCTTTGAACACCATATGCTCGAACAGATGGGCGATACCATTGAGCGCCGCCGGTTCGCTGCGCGACCCGCTCTCGACATAGAGGCCGACGGCGGCGGTGGCGAAGCCCGGCATTTCGCGGCTGGCCACGCGCAAGCCATTGGCAAATGTGGTCAGCTGCATCACGGCTTGGGCTCGTTGAGCCGTTTGCGCACCGCCAGGAAGTAAATGACGGCCGCGATCAGCGCGAACAGGAACCATTGCACCGCGTAGGAGCGGTGATTGTTGGGAATCTGGTCGATCGACGGCGGCGCGCTCGGCTCGAGACCCGGGGGCGCGGTCGCGGCGACCAGCCGCATGCGCGACTTGCGGTCGGGCGCGATGATTCCGCTCACTGGCCCGCCGGTCCAATTGACCTTGGCGTTGGGGTTTTTGGTCCACCCCAGCTCGACGCTCATCCCCGGGCCCTCGGCGCCGGTGGTGCAATCGACGATCAGCACATAACCGGGCTCGCCGGCCCGATTTTGCCCGGCGCTGCTGCGCTTGGCGACGGGCCTGAGGCAAAGCCCGGTGGCGAAGCGGAACAGCGGCAGCTGGTCGCTGTGGATCGGCCCCGTTGGAAAGCTGATCGGCGGCATCGCCTGCGCCGCTTTGTAGCGCGCCAGCAGCGCTTCTTTTTCGTGGGCGCGGCCGATTTGCCAGAAGCCCAAAGCGATCATCACCGCGACCGCCACGGCGACGACCAATGTCGGGATCAGCGGCAGCTTGGGGATCATGGCTTCAAGCGCCCTTCTTGGGCGCGGTGCCGATATTCCTGCCCGAGCAGCAGCGCCTTGCCAAAACGCAGCCCAAAGACCGTCAGACCAAGCCCAAGCGGAATCCACACGAGGTGGACCCAGAACGGTGGCTCGAACGCCAGTTCGACCGTGATCGCGCCCGCGACCAGGACCGCGCCGACAAGCAGGATGAGGAACGCCGCCGGGCCGTCGCCAACATTGAAGGCGGCAAAGTCGAGGCCGCAGCCGCGGCACTTATCGGCGAAGTTGATCCAGCCCTTGAACAGGGTCTTCGCGCCGCAGCGGGGACATTGGCTTGCGAACGCCGTCGCCAGCGGGGACGGTTCGCTCATCCTTGGCACCGCTTCAGCCGTGGATCGGCGCGCCCCAGCCGCCCCACACATAGATCGACACGAACAGGAACAGCCAGACGACGTCGACGAAGTGCCAATACCAGGCCGCCGCCTCGAACCCGAAATGTTGGCGGGGCGTGAAGTCACCGCGGTTGGCGCGAAACAGGCAGACGGCGAGGAAGATGGTACCGACGATGACGTGGAAGCCGTGGAAGCCGGTCGCCATGAAGAAGGTCGAGCCGTAGATGCTGCCTTTGAAGGCAAACGGCGCGTGGGCATATTCATAGGCCTGGATGCTGGTGAACAGCATGCCCAGCAGGATCGTCAGCAGCAGGCCGAGCTTGAGGCCCTTGCGATCGCCATGGATCAGCGCGTGGTGGGCCCAGGTGACGGTCGTGCCCGAACATAAAAGAATCATCGTGTTCAAAAGCGGGAAGCCCCACGGATCGAGCACCTCGATGCCCTTGGGCGGCCAATGCCCGCCAATCGCCGCTTGCGGGAACAGCGATGAATCGAAAAAGGCCCAGAACCAGGCGAGGAAGAACATCACTTCCGAGGCGATGAACAGGATCATCCCGTACCTCAGGTGAAGCTGGACGACGGGCGTGTGATAGCCGGTGTGGGCTTCGCGGATGGTGTTCGACCACCAGCTGGCCATCGTCACCAGCACCACCAGCATGCCGGCAATTGCGACGAATTTGCCGTAGGGATTGGCGTGCAGCCACATCACCGATCCGCCGAACAAGGCGAACGCGCCCATAGCGCCGATCAGCGGCCACGGATCGGGATCTACGAGGTGGTAATCGTGGTTTTGGGTTGCCGCCATCGTGGTCATGCTTTCCTTGTGTGTTGCGGGCGGCTCTAGCCGTCCGGGCCCTAGGTTTCCACCGGGTAAAATGTGTAGCTCAAGGTAATCTCGTCCACGTCCCTGGTGTCGGGATCGGTGCGGATCTTGGGATCGACGAAGAACACCACCGGCATGTCGGCGGTCTGGCCCGCTTTCAATGTCTGCTCGGTAAAGCAGAAGCATTCGATCTTCTTGAAATATTTCCCAACCCGGTCGGGCGTGACGTTGAACACCGCCTGGCCGGTCGTGGTCCGGGCGACGAGATTGGTCGCGCGATAGAAGATCTGGGTCCTGGCGCCGGGCTTGATGCGGACCGTGCGCTGGACCGGCTCGAACCGCCACGGCAGCCCGGGATGGACGTTGGCGTCGAACCGCACGCCGACTTCACCGGCGACTGCTCCTGGTGCTTTGTCGGCGCGCTGGGTGGTGCCGGCAAATCCGGTCACCTGGCAGAACAAACGGTAGAGCGGCACCGAGGCGAAGGCGAGCCCGACCATCGCCACCACCAGCAGCGCCATCGCCAAAGCGGTGCGCGTATTGCGAGTGGCCAAAGCGGTCATTTCTTCAGCCCGATCTTAGCGACCGTGATCAGGAACAGGAGGATGACAAAGCCGCCGAGCAGCCAAGCCATCAGCCGCGCCCGCTCCCGCTGGCGCCGAACCACCTCCTGTTCGTGCTCGCTCATCCGGCGATCCAACGGTCGACCACCAACGCCGCGAACAATGCGAAAAGATAGAGCACCGAAAAACCGAACAGCCGCTTTTCCGGACGCATCCCGGTCGGCTCGGTGGCGCGGTTGGCGAGCACCTGTCCGGCCATGACCAGGAAGCCGGCGCTCAAACCCGTCGCGACAACGCCATAGAACAGACTGGCGAGGCCGAGCGGCCACGGCGCGATGGCGACCGCGGCCATCGGCAGGCTGTAGAGGAAAATCTGGCGCCGGGTCGCTTCCAATCCAGCGGTGACCGGCAGCATCGGCACCTTGGCCGCGGCATAGTCCGAGCGCACGAACAGCGACAGCGACCAGAAATGTGGCGGCGTCCACAGGAAGATGATGGCGAACAATATCAGCGGCAGCGGGGCGATATGGCCGGTCGCCGCGACCCAGCCAATCAGCGGCGGAAACGCCCCCGCTGCGCCGCCGATGACGATGTTCTGCGCCGTCCGCCGCTTGAGCCACATGGTATAGACAAACACATAGAACAGGATTGAGACGGCGAGCAGCAGGGCGGCCGACCAATTCGCCGCCAAGCCCATCAGCAGCACCGAGAATACGCCCAGCCCAACTCCGAAGTGAAGCGCGGTCTGGCGATCCATCCGCCCCGCCAGCAGCGGCCGCTTGGCGGTGCGGCGCATCAGCGCATCGAGGTCGGCTTCATACCATTGGTTGAGCGCCCCGGCCGCGCCGGCGCCCAAGGCAATGCACAGGATCGCGGTGAACCCCAGCACCAGCGGCGGCATCACCGGCGCGACCAGCAGGCCGCAAAGTCCGGTGAATACCACCAGGCTCATCACGCGCGGCTTGGTCAGCGCGAGTAGGTCGCGCCAATCGACCGGCAGGGTGGCAGTGGGCAATGCGGTCGTCGTCACCATTTCATCCCGTCATGCTGAACTTGTTTCAGCATCCATTTTATTACCCGCGGGGCGGGCGGAGGATTAGACCCTGAAACAAGTTCAGGGTCGATTGGCGGCTTTCAGCCTTCAATCGATCTTGGGCAGGGTCGAGAATTGGTGGAACGGCGGCGGGCTCGGCAGCGTCCACTCGAGCGTCGTCGCGCCTTCGCCCCACGGATTGTCCGGCGCCTTCTTGCCGAACGCCAGCGACCAGAACAGATTGACGAAGAACACCGCCATGCCGGCGATGGTGATCATATAGCCGACGGTGGCGATCCAATTATAATGGGCGAAGGCCGGCGTGTAGTCGGGAATGCGGCGCGGCATGCCGTCCAGCCCGAGGAAGTGCATCGGGAAGAAGACCAGATTGACGCCGATGAACATGATGAAGAAGTGCAGTTTGCCGAGCGTCTCATTGTACATCTTCCCGCTCATTTTCGGGAACCAGTAGTAGAAGCCGGCGAAGATCGCGAACACCGCACCCAGGCTCAGAACGTAATGGAAATGCGCGACCACATAATAAGTGTCGTGCATGTAATTATCGACCCCGCCATTGGCGAGGACGACGCCGGTGACGCCGCCGACGGTGAACAGGAAGATGAAGCCAATCGCCCACAGCATCGGCGTCTCGAAGGTCAGGGAGCCGCCCCACATGGTCGCGATCCACGAGAAGATCTTGACCCCCGTCGGGACCGCGATGACCATCGTCGCCGCGGTGAAATACATCTTCTCGTTGACGCTCATGCCGGTGGTGAACATGTGGTGCGCCCAGACGACGAAGCCGACGACGCCGATC
>JBDSNQ010000040.1:0-15219 GCA_039915275.1 Sphingomicrobium sp. | reverse complement strand
ATCGTTGGCGGCGAAGTAAGGCGTGGTGTTGGCCTCATATTCGTCGAGCGTCATCGTGGTCATTGCGGACCGCCCCTGCTCATCGACCGAGGTGCGGATCTGGCGTGCCTCGGGCAGGAAGCTATTGGCCTGCCGCAACCAGTCGCGCGGCCCCTTCGGACCCGAGATCATTGCGTACATCTCGTCGATCGCCGCGCCGATGTGTTGTTCGTCGGTCATCTGGCACCTCTGTTCGATGTGGTGGCCGGTGCAGGTGGTGCCGCTTAGGTGATTCGAGCACCTGACCCCATCATTACGAAGGCTACGTAAGCCGGACAAGCAATCGAAAAAATCCAATAGCTTGGTCCATTAATTGCTCGTCCCGAGCGGCCTTCCCCAACGACCACCCAAAGCCGCGAGACGTCCGGATTCGAACATTGCCTAGCGAAAGCACTTTAGCTCGGTCGTGATCCAAAAGTCGACCTCCTAAGGACCCACGGCCGGCTTGATAGGGTAATGCTCTACTGCCCGCTTTGGATGGGCATCAGACATAATCTGGTGGCTACGTCGTTGCTGATCATCCGCGCTCACCGGTCCTCCCACGATCGCCGCACGCGCCGCCGCCGGGCCAGCCGGCCCAGCCCGGCCCCTTGACGAAGCGTCCGGGCGTGGCGCCGGTCGGCTCGCCGTTCATCAGCACCTGGACACCGTTGACGAACACGTCGCGCACACCTGTCGCATATTGCATCGGCTTTTCGAACGTCGCGTGATCGACGATCGTCGCGGGATCGAACAGCACGACGTCGGCCGCCATGCCTGGCGCGAGCTTGCCGCGATCGCGCAGGCCGAGATTGCCCGCGGGCAGAGCGCTCAGTCGACGGATGGCTTCGGAAAGGGTCGTGGTCCTTTGGTCGCGCACATATTTGCCGAGGAAGCGCGCGAAATTGCCGTAGGCGCGCGGGTGCGTGCTCGATTTCAGGAACACCCCTTCGGGCGCCGACGCCTCGGCGTCGGAACCGAAGCTGACCCATGGGATCGCCGTCTCGCGCCGGACATTGTCCTCGCTCATCAGAAAATAGATTGCGCCGGCGCGACCCTGGTCGGCGAGCGTGATATCGATCACGGCTTGCTCGGGGCTAACCCCGCGCAACTTGGCGACTTCGGCGATAGTCTTGCCGATCAGTGGCTTAAGCGACGGCTCGGTAAGATTCGCGAGCAAGATTCCGCCCGGCCCGGCGTGATAATATAGATTCTCCCAGTTCGACCCGGGCTTGACCATCTCGCGCTTGACCCGCGCCACCACCGCCGGATTCTTGAGGCGCCTGAGCATCGCCTCATTGCCGCCGTCTTGAACCCACGGCGGCATCGACGCCGCGACCCCCGTCCCACCAGCCGTGTAGGTATACATGTCCGCGGTTATCCGAAGCCCGGCGGCGCGGGCCGCCTCGACATGCGCGATAACCTGGTCGAGCTTGCCCCAATTGGCGCGGCCAGCCTGCTTCAAGTGATAGATTTCCGCCGGAGCGCCGGACCGGCGGGAAATATCGATCAGCTCGTCCACGCTCTCCAGCAGGCGGTCGCCCTCGGAGCGCATGTGGCTGATATACATGCCGCCGCACTTTCCCGCCTCGGTCACCAGGGCGACCAGCTCGTCGGTCTCGGCGAAGGTCGCCGGCGGATAGATCAACGAGCTGCCGACGCCCATCGCCCCTTCTTGCATCGCTTGCCGGACCAGCAAGCGCATGCGCTCGAGCTGGGCCGGGTCGGGATCGACGTCGCCCTCCCCGAGCTCGTGTTGGCGGACCGTAGTCGCGCCGACGAACGAGGCGATGTTGAGCGACGTGCCCTTTCGCTCGAGGAAATTGAGATACTCGCCGAGGGTAGTCCATTGGATTGGATATTTGATGTCGCCTTGGCGCTCGACCGCGAGCTTTTTCATATCGTCGGTGAGCGGCCCCATCGACCAGCCTTCGCCCATCACTTCGAGCGTTACGCCCTGGCGCAACTCGCTTTGCCCGCGCGGGTCGACCAGCAGCGATTCATTCGACCAGCTGAGCATGTTGATGAAGCCCGGCGCTACCGCCAGCCCGCGCGCATCGACCACCTTCGCCGCAGTCGCGTCTCGCACCGGACCCGCATAGACAATGCGGTCCCCGCTGATGGCGACGTCGCCGACATAAGGCGCGCCCCCGCTTCCGTCGTAGATCGTCCCGCCGCGGATCAGCAGGCCGTAGGCCGGAGCTTGCGGCGCTTCCACGACGGAGGGCGGAGGAGCGACGGTGGCGGCTGAGTTTGCAGCGCAGCCGCTGACCACCGTCATCGCCGACACCATTCCAAAGACCGACCATTTGACCATGACGCTACTCCTGATTGCCCTTCGCCGCCGCGACCGGCGTAAAATCGAGGTCCTGATAATCGAAGCTGAAGTCGGCCAGCGGTGACACCGGCTTCATCCGTACGCGGTCGACTTTGCCGTCGGAATCGATCGAGAAAGTGACATAGGCCGGCTCGATCCAGCGCAGCGCCGGCTGAGTCCGGAACGTGTCGTACTGATGATGGACCAAGACGCTGTCCATGCCCTTCGAATGGGGGAATTGGACGGCGAGCGCATTGCCCGCGCGGCGCACCTTGATCGTACCATACCAGGGGTCGGCATAATCACCGACGTAACGGTCGAGCGGCAGAGACGGCCCGACCCGCGCCGGCTTCGCTTGCTGCGCTCCGACCAGCTTTGCGGCTTCGGCCAGGCGCGCCAGCTTGAACGCGTGATATTTCTCGGGCCAGCTGCCGGCGGGAAGACCGAGATAATGGTCGAGCAGCTCGTACATCAGGCCGCGCACAATCTCGCCTTCCTCACTGTTGACCGCAATCGAGAAGCCAACATTCTTATCCGGGATGAGCGCCACGGCGGTGAGCGATCCGAATACTGCGCCGCCGTGCCACAGGATCTTCGCGCCGCGATAATCCTGCACGTCCCAGCCGAGCGCATAGGTGTAGAAATTGGGCTGTGTTGGCGCGAACTCGGGCGGGCGGGCGTCGATCGGCTGCAAGGTCACAGGGGTCCACATCTCCTGCGACTGCTCGGCGGAGAACAAACGCGCGTTGCTGCCGGGGATCTGGCCGCGCCCCAATTGCGTCAGCAGCCAGCGAGTCATGTCGTTGGCGCTGATCGCGAGGCCTCCGGCAGGAGCAGCATTGCCCGCCAGCGTTGCCTCGGCGCTATAGGGTTGCTGGCTGCCAAGTCCGACGATCGGTCCGTCGAAGCGACCGTGGGGATGGGCACGGTCGGCCGTCGCCTGGAATTCGGCGTTGGAATCGGTCGAATGGTTCATGCCCAGCGGCGCGAACACATGGGCGTGCATGAACTGCTCCCATGGCTCGCCGCTGACGTCCTCGATCAGCTGGCCGGCGACCATGTAGAGGATGTTGTCATAAGCATAAGCGCTGCGAAAGCTGGTCGCCGGCTTGATGAAGCGCAGCCGCCGCACCGTCTCCTTGCGCGGCAAGTCGCTGTTGGGGACGAACATCAGGTCGCCGGCGCCAAGCCCGAGGCCACTGCGGTGGACGAGCAGGTCGCGCACCGTCATCTCGCGCGTCACCCACGGGTCCCACATGCGAAAATCTGGCATGTGGTCGATGACCTTGTCGTCCCATTTGAGCTTGCCCTGATCGACCAGGATGGCAAGCGCCGCGACGGTGAAGACCTTGCCGGTCGAGCCAGTGCCGAAAATGGTGTCGGGGCCGACCGGTTCGGGCTTGCCGATTTCGCGCACGCCCCAGCCCCTGGCCAGCGTCGGCCGCCCGTCCTCGACGATGGCGATCGAAACGCCCGGCGCGCCGTAAGCCGTGCGCAGCTGCTCGACGCGCTCGGTGAACCCGGCGGGAGGCGCGGCCAGCGCGGGCGATGCCAGGGCCATCAGCGCGAACGCGGCCAGGAATTTCATGCGACTTGCTCCTGCTTGGAATAGATCAGCCGCCACAGCCCAAGCGTGAGCACGGGGACGACATAAACGGCGATGAGGACGTAAGCCAAGGCTCGGTAACCGGTAGCGATGAGCGCGACGAGCCCGAAGCGGTCGGCGACGAACATGCAGCCAACGAGCAACGCCAGCGCGATGGCGAGCCGAGCGCGGTTGCTAAGCACGATCCCGCGCCGGTTGAGCAAAGCGCGCGCGATGCGCTCGTTGATGGCATGGACCGAACTCGCGCCGCTTTCGAGCAGCGCCGAAAAGGTCATCAGCTGGAACAGCAAATGGAAGAGCGGGATGTCGAGCTTCTGAAGCAGGAAATCCGAGGGAAGGGTAGCGCCCGCAATTTGCGGATAGAAGCCGATCATCGCGGTGAAGAACAAGATGGCTGGAAGCGTAGCGAGCGGGCCGGCGATGAGCCCGGCGACGATCGCGTCACGGCTGCTGGTCAAATGGCGGATCACCGGCAGGATGACGACGGCGCCGATCAGATTATAGCCGGCATAGACGGTTCCGCCGCCGAGCCAGCCGCTGGCCGGCGCGCCGCGCTCGAACCCCCCCGCAATGCGGTCGCCGAAATGGGTCAGCGCGAGCAGGATGAACAGCGCGTAGACCGCGTAGAGCAGGTACGAAACGTAAGCGAACATGCGCTCAACCGAGGCATTGCCGAAAGTGACGACCGCAATGATCGCGGCCGCCAGCGCAGCGGTGCCGAGGATCGCCGGAAGCCCGAGCAGTGCCGCGCCGATCGCCCCCGCGGCCGCGCCGTAGACGGAAAGAATGAGGACGATGAACAGCACATAGGCGCCCTCAAACAGCACCCAGCCGGGACCGAGCAGATGCTTGAAGAAGGTGACATAATCCCACGCCTGGACATGCCGCGCGAACAGGAACGTGACCGCGCATACCAGGCTGAAGATGATCGTCGCGACGAGGATCGCGGCGAGCCCGCCCCAGGGACCGCTCGGCAGGAAGAATTCGGCCAACTCGCGGCCGGTCGCATAGCCGCCGCCGATCACCACCGCCTTGAACGCGAGGCCTGGCAGCCAGAAGCGCTGGAAGTGGGTCGGGGTGGCGCTGGCGCTATGCATGGGCCTCACTCGGCGCAGGCGTCGAGCAGCGCCGCGAGACCAATCCCGCGCACCGGGTCGGCGACCGGCAACCCGAGGCGGCGGGCCGTAGCGTCAATGACCTCCGCCACTGCATCGTTGCTCAGCGCCGATGTGTTGAGGCTCACCCCGCAACAGCGGATCGCCGGGTTGGTCAGCCGTCCCAACGCCACGGTCTGCTCGATTACCTGCTCAATCGACGGCAGTGGGTAGCCCGGCATGCCAAGAATTTCTTGCCGGACCGGATCGTGGCAAACGACCAATAAATCGGGTTGGCTGCCGTGCAGCAGGCCGAGCGTAACCGCCGCGTAGGACGGGTGAAACAACGAGCCCTGGCCCTCGATCACGTCGAGGTGATCAGGCGCGGCGTCCGGGCTTAGCAACTCGGCCGCGCCGGCGACGAAATCCGATACAACGGCGTCGATTGGAATGCCGGCACCGGCAATCATGATGCCGGTCTGACCGGTGGCGCGGAAATCGACGTCGAGGCCGCGCGCGGCGAGTCCGCGGGCAATCGCCAGCGCGGTATATTTCTTGCCCAGCGCGCAGTCGGTGCCGACCGTCAGCAATCGTTTCCCCGAGCGCTTGCGCCCGCTGCCGATCGGGATGCCGTCGGGGGGAATGCGCACGTCGATCAGGCGCCGCCCAAGCCGCTTCGCTTCATTTGCCAAGGATGGAATTGCACCGAGCCGATCATGCATGCCCGAGACGATGTCGAGACCGGCGCCGAGCGCTTCCATTAGCGTCGGCAGCCAGCGATCCGGCACCTGGCCGCCGCGGGTGGCGACCCCGATCAGCAAGGCGCGGGCGCCGCGTTCGAACGCCTCGCGCGGGCGCAGCGACGGCAAGCCTGTGGTAACCATGGCGCCGGGTAAAGCGAGTTCTCCGATGCAACGCTCGGGCGCCCAGTCGCGCAACCCGAACGCGGTCTTGGCAAACCCCGGCTCGACGGTGTCGCCGAGGAACAGCAGATAGGGCGACGGCAAGCCAGCCGACCAGTCGTCGTGCGGCTCCCGGTCAAGTAATGCCGTGTTGGTTACGGCCAAAGTCTCACAATCCGGCAGTCAGGCTGAGCCCGATGGTGCGCGGGCGGATGACGCCGGTCGAGATCACGCCGTGGGGGAACTGCGGCAGACCGCTGCTTCCGTCCGGTCCGACGGTCGAAGTCTTGCCATCGGCATTGAACAGGTTCTTGGCATAAGCCTCGATACTGAACCGGCCGAAGTCGACGCCGCCGCGAATATCGACAACCTCATAGGCTGGCACTTTCCGTTGATGGCCATTCGCGGCGCGGAAGGACCGGTCATAATCCCCGGTCTGCTTCGACAGCGTCCTGAGCGAGCCCCCAACGAACGCTTCGGTTTCACCGCCAAGTGACCAGCTGTAATCAGCGTTCAAGCCAAGCGACAATTTTGGCGTGAAGGGCAGCTGGTCGCCCTTCAACGCCGGGGCCTGGCCAAGGATCAGCGGCAGATCGTCACCCAATCGCGCGTCGGTATATGCTCCGTTGATCGACGTGTTCAAACCTCTGACCGGCCTCCAGGTCGCGGTGAACTCCACGCCATCCACTTTTGCGTCACCGCCGTTGATGTTGAAGGCGAAGTTATTGCTGGTCGTTATCAGCTGAATATTGGTCCAGTCGATGTGATAGACGGCGACATCCAGGCTGGCTCTGCGGTCCGCGGTCTCACCCTTGAAGCCAAGTTCATAGCTGGTTGTCGTATCCGGACCAAATGACGAAGGAAACACTGGCGGCGGGGGCGGGATTACGTTTGGCCCGCCCGGGCGATAGCCCTTTGCCACCCGCGCATAGACCGAAGCATGGGCGCTGATCTTGTATTTGGGCGCCACTGCGTAGGTAAACACATTGTCAGAGGAATTGAGGTCCGTGAACAGCGCGGCGCCGACCAGCGAACCGACCGACGACTGCTTCGCCGTTTGAGTGTTATGGCTATAGCGGCCACCGAAATCGAGGTCGAAATGCTCGCCCAGATGCAGCGTTGCGTTGGCGAACGCCGCATATTCCTTATACTTTGAGTCGAGTGAGACTTCGGCCAATACGGCGCCCAGAAATGGCCCATTATCGGTGATGCGCGTCAGCGTTCCTGGAACCACCGTGACGTACTCTTGGAAGATCAGGCCCTTTTCACGGGTGTAATAGCCGCCCACCAGCCATTCCAGAACTTCCCCTCCGTTGGACGCCAAACGCACTTCCTGAGTAAATTTCTTGTGGTTCGTCTTCTGGGCCAGGAAGAGCTCGTTCGGCGGTGCGCCGTAGGCCACCTCAAGCGCACCGCTCAGGTTGAACGTGGCGTCGTTGCGGAAGGTCTGCTTCTGGGTGCCGTAGCTGGTTGACGAGGTGATCGTGCCGAACCCCAGGTCATAGTTCACCAGCCCATTGTAAACGCGATAGTCGACCCGGCTGAACTCGGGGACAAACTGCGATTGGGTGGGCCGCCCGTAGAGCGTCTTGAGGGTATCGGGATCGCTTTCGACAAAGCTTGGGGCATTCACCCGGATATTCTGCGCCACCACGCTCAGCCGGACATCAAGCGGGCCCGCCGGTTTGAACAACAGGGATGCGCGGCCGCCGTATGATTTCGAACCGTTGATGTTTTTGGCGACGTCGGACGTCTGCGTTACACCAAACAGGTCGGTGTCGGACGTGCCGATCGAGTCGATGAAACCGCCTTCCTTGCGGTACGTGCCGGAAGCCCGGAACGCGACCGTCTCGCTCAATGGGACGTTGACCACGGCATGACCGCGGTAACCCATATCGCCGCCATCAACGGCCTCAACCGACACGCGGCCGCGCATTATGGTTCGTTTGGTGTCCGGCGCATTGGTCACGAACTTGAGCAGGCCGCCGAGGGAGTTGGCGCCATAGAGCGTCCCCTGAGGCCCGCGAAGGACTTCGACCCGAGCGACATCGAACGTGTCGAAATCACCGGCCAGCACGCCGCCGTTGACTAGCCCGGTGCTCGATCCGAACGGCGTTTCGTCCATATAAACCGCAACGGCCGATGCGACGCCACCGGTGTTGAGGCCGCGAAGTATGAGCCTGCCCTGGCCGGGATCGGTTTGGTCCAACTGGAGGCCCGGGACGAGCTTGAGATAATCCTGGAAGCTGGTCGCTTGCTGAGTCTCGAGCGTGGCGCCGCTGACGACGGTGATCGACTGCGGGACGTCGATCAGCAATTGGGAGCGCTTTTGCGCGGTGACGACGATGTCCTGATCGTTGGCCGAAGCAGACGATGCGCTCGCCGCGTTCGTGTCCTGGGCTTGCGCCTGTTCGGGCGCCGTTTGCGCCGCGAAAGCGGGCGCAGCGGCCAGCGCGCTTATGCCGCAGGTCATCAGCAGGCAGCCACGAAGATTCGTCATTCTATTTCTCCCCCAACGGCCGGCGATCCGTCACAAGCTCGGGCGCCCAGCCGCCTTTGCATCTGTCGAACGACTCGCCGCCTCGCATCATCTAGGACCACTATAATCCAATCAGGACACTATTGTCCCGATTGGAAACTTGTCAATTCATTTCAGGCTTGCGGTCGGCGCGATGGCTGATCGCCAGCAGCAGCCCGGCGGCGGTGGCCGCGAGCGCGGCGAGCAGTATGAAGAATTGCGCCGGTGCGACCCGGCTCCACAAGGCGCCGACAAATCCCGCGCTGAGGCTTCCAGTGAAAATCACCAGGAACCAGGCGGCGACGGTGGTGGCGCCAAGATGCTGCGGAGCAAGCCGGGCGAATAGGCCTAATCCGGTGGGTAGGATGAACAACTCGCCGAAGGTCAGGATGGCGAAGAACAGTACCAGCCACACCCAGCTCGCGAGATGGCCGTCGCTGAGCGCGCTGACGGCGGCCAGGAGCACGTAAGAGGCGCCGACGATCAGCGCGCCCAGCGCCATGCGCTTGACCAGCGCCTGGTGCGGATCGCGCTGCGCCCGGCGCTGCCAATAGGCCAGCAGCGGCGGAGTCATGGCCATCACGAACAACGGGTTGAGCGACTGGAACCAGGTCATTGGGATAGTGAAGCTGCCGGCGGCGCGATCGACTCCGCTGTCGGCCCACAAGGCGACCGTATTGCCGACCTGTTCATAGGCGCTGCGGAAAACGGTGACGGCGATTGCAATGCCCAGCAGCAGCAGGATGGTCTGGCGACTGAAGCCTTCGCGTGACGCTTTCTGCTCGGGCGTCGCGCGCGGCTGCTCGGGCGGCAGGTAGCGCTGCCCCCACAAATAGATCGTGAGGCCGGCGACCATTCCGACCCCGGCCGCACCGAAGCCGTAATGCCAGCCGTAAACCTCGCCCAATGTCCCGCAGATCAGCGGCGCGAGGAATCCGCCAATGTTGATCCCGACGTAATAGACATTGAACGCCCACGGACGGCGCGGATCGTCGCGCTTGTAGAGGTCACCGACCTGGCTCGGCAGGCTCGGCAGGAACAGCCCGTTGCCGAGCGCGATCGCCGCCAGCGCGAAGTAGAACAGGCTTTCGAAGGTCATCATGAAATGGCCCAGGGCCATGATGCTGGCACCGATGATCACCGCCCAGCGCTTGCCCAGAAAGCGGTCGGCTATGACCCCGCCAACAATCGGCGTGAAGTAAGCGCAGGCGGTGTAGGCGCCGTAGATGTAGGACGACTGCTGCTGCCCGATCAGCAGCTGCTTGGTCATGTAATAGACCAGCAGCGCACGCATTCCGTAATAGGAAAACTGTTCCCACATATTGGTCAGGAACAGGACGGTGAGCCCGCGCGGCTGGCCGAACCACGGGCTTTCCTCAGTCACGCCGCGAGCACCTTGCCCGAGCCCCACACTTCGGGCGCGGCGCTGACCATTCCGTCGATATAATCGACGCAGGGCTCGCGGTCTGTGGCGAGGAAGGTCGGCCCGTCGAGATCGACGATGTCGCACTGCTGGCCGAGGATGATCGCCGGCGCGGTTGACAGGCTGGTGCCGACCATCGTCCCGACCATGACCTGTAGGCCAAGCCGGCGCGCTTCGGCGGCCATCAGCAGCCCCTCGGTCAGCCCGCCGCATTTATCGAGCTTGATGTTGACTACGTCGAACCGCCCCGGCGCCGAGGGCAGGTCGGCGAGGCTGAGCAGGCTCTCGTCGCCGGCGATCGGGATCGGCGAATCGAACCCCTCGAGTGCCACTTCGCGGCCGCGCGCCAGCGGCTGTTCGAGCAGCTTCACGCCGTGCGCCTGAAGCGCGTCAACCAAAGGGTCGAGCTCGCCGCGCTCGAACCCCTGGTTACCGTCGACGCCGAGCCAGACGTCGGGGCGCGCAGCGCGGACCGCGGCCACGCGTGCGATGTCGAGCGCGAGATCACCGGTGAGCTTGACCTTGATCGCGCGGGCGTCGGCGTAAGCACGTGCACCAGACGCCATCGCTTCGGGCGTGTCCGCGCCCAGCGTGAAGGTGGTCAGTAGCGGCTTCAGTTGCGGCTCGCCTGCAAGCGCCCAGGCCGACTGACCAGCGCGCGCCGCCTCGAGTTCCCACAGCGCGCAATCGACCGCGTTGCGGGCGCCGCCCGGCGGCATCACCAGGCGCAGTTCCTTGCGTGTCAGGCCGCCCTCGATCGCCCCGCGCGCGGTCTCGATTTCGGCGCGCATATGGACGAGGTCATCGCCGAGATAAAAGACGCCGCAGCCTTCGCCGCGCCCAACCAGATCGCCATCGCGCAGAGTGACCACAACCACGTCCGAGGTTTCGAACACATGACCGGAAATCCGAAACGGCGCTTTCAGCCGAAGCGTCTCGCTCGCGACCTCAAGCGCGATGCGGACCACTTAATAGCTCACAGTCATCGCCAGCAGCCCGAAACGCGCCGCGATGTAGAGCACCACCAGCGTCGCCAGCACGATCAGCGCGTTCCACAGCTTGCGCGTCCAGTGGCGCCGGTCCCTGAAGGTCAGCCAGGCATTCCAGATACTGACGCCGACCGCGCCGACGAACACCACGAGGCCGAGGATCTGCAGCGCCCACAGCCACAAGTCGAAACTTCCGGCGAGGTTCTCGAGATCCTTGAACAGCAAGGTCACAAGGGTGCCCCATCCAACCAGCACCAGCAGCTCAAGACCGGCCGCGATGCGCGTTGCCCGATAGGCTTTCAGCGCCTGGCCGCTGACGCTTGGCTGGGCCTTGAAGCGGCGCCGCACATACCAAGCGGCGGGCCAGTAGAGCAGGGTCACCAACAGGATCGCGAGGCTCGCGTACAGGGCGGGCTTGAGCCACGCCCCGGACAAGCCGGCCGGCACCCGGTCGAACACCATGAACGGCGAGATTTCGTCGAAGCTCCAGCGCACGACCTTGCCATCGACGACCTGCGCCGCGAGCCGCTGATGGCTATCCTTGTCTCGCCACATGAACGGCGCGACCTCGACCCACTCGCGCGGCCGGCCATTGGCGCCGGTCAGCGCCGGGACCACCAGTTCGCCCTTGGGGCCGACCGACACTTCGGTCTGCCCGATCAGATTGAGGATCGCGACGAAACCGTGATCCTCGCGGCGGCTGTTCTGCCACTGCCCGGCCATCATTTCCGAATGCTTGCGCGCAGTCGCCGCCGCGACCGGCGTCACCTTGGCCGGCGGCGCAGGAAAATAGCGGTCCGCGAAATGCTCGAACATGGCTTCGCGCAGCGGCTGCACCGCGCCGCCTTTGCCGGGGCTGTTGAACGACACGTAGAAGCCGACATTGTCCTTGATGAAAAGGTGCAGCGAGGTGTGGAACGCCGACGTGTCGCCAAGATGGCCGATGACCTCGTGGCCGTTGGCATTGGTCTCGAAGAAGCCCAGCTCCATCCGGTTTAGCCCGGGGAACAACGTCCGCGGATTGACCTTGTCGAGCGGGCTGTCGTGCATCAACTGCGCGGTCGCCGGCTGGAGCAGGCCCTGGCCGTTCGCCAGATGCGCGATCATGAACCGGCCCATGTCCGCGCCCGTCGAGGCAAGCGAGCCGGCCGGCGCCGGACCAATCAGCTCATAGCCCTTGGGCTTGCCCCCCGGCTTCTCATAGCCGAGCGACATCTGGCCCAGCAGTCGGGCCGGAAGCGGCTGGCGGAAACTCGAATCGCGCATCCCGATCGGCGCAAAAACGTGCTGGTCGACATAATCGTCGAAGCTTTGCCGGGACGTCCGCTCGACCATGTAGCCGGCCAGCGCGGTCGCCCAGTTGGAATAGGCCGGAGTGGTTCCGGGTGCATAGATCCGCACCGGCACGAGATTCTTCAGATAGTCGCCAAGCCTCCGCACCTTTTTGGCGTCGTAGTAAATAATTTCCTTCGACGTTTCCTGAAAACCACCAGTGTGCGTCATGATCTGGCGCAGCGTGACCGGCTGCCCCTCGAATGGCGGAATCTTGAAATCGAGATAGGCGTTGACGTCCTTGTCGAGGTCGAGCTTGCCCTGTTCGACCTGCTGCATGACCGCGGTCCAGGTGACGAGCTTGGACACCGAACCCGGGCGGAAAAGAGTCTTTTCGGGATCGACCGGAGTGCGCTTGGCGAGATCTGAGTAACCAAAGCCGCGAGCAGTGAGGAACTGGCCATCCTTGACGACGACGACGACCGCGCCCGGAATGTCGCTGCTGTGCAGCGCGTAGGGCATGTAGCCATCGAGCCAGCTATCGACGTCAGCCTTGGTCAGCAGGTGCTGGGCAGGTTCCCCCGCCACCGCAGTCGCGGACGGCTCCGCGGAAGTCGGTGCCGGCGGAGCCAGCCGCGCGAGCGACGGCGGCGCACCGAGCTTTGCGCTATCCTGAGCAACCGCGACGCCCCCGATCAGCACCAGCAGACCAAAGCCTATCGCTCGCCAATTCCGCATTTCCTGTTCCCCTGTTCCGGTTCGGGATTGCCCCCGAGGGACGCAGCCCATAGACTCGATCCCAAACTCCGATTGGGATCGTTTTATCCTGATCAGAAAATTCGTCAACTGTTAGGAACGCAAATGGTCTCGTCCGCTCCCACCCTCGGAGTTCTTCTGCGCAAGCTGCGCAGCCGTCACGGGTGGACGCTCAAGCAAATGAGCGAGAATAGCGGGATTCCGCTGTCGACCCTGTCGAAGGTCGAGCACGACCGGCTGACGCTGACCTATGACAAGCTTTACCTGGTCAGCCAGCGGCTCGGCATCCCGATTTCTGAATTATTCGCCGAGGCCGGCCAGGATGCGGCGCCGACGGTGACCGCTCGACGCAGCCTTGGCGACATCGACCAGGCGCTCCACGTCGAAACGCCGAATTACGATTATTATTTTCTCTGCACCGAGCTGCGCCGCAAGCGCATGATCCCGGTGATCACCAAGATCCGCGCCAAGACGTCCGAGGAGTTCGGCGAACTGGTCCATCATCCCGGCGAGGAGTTCATCTACGTCTTGCGGGGATCGATCGTGGTCAACACCGAATTCTATGATCCGGTGCTGCTCGAGACCGGGCAGTCGATTTACATCGATTCGAACATGGGCCACGCCTATCTCGCCGCTGAGGGCTGCGATGAGGCCGAAGTGCTTGGCGTGATGGCGAGTGGCGGAGACGATTTGCAGGAATCGCTGATGTCGGTCCGCGACGCGCATATTAGACAGCATGACGGAACCGCCGATCCCGCACTGCGCGCGTCGCGGCAATGAACGCCACGCTTCTGTGGCTCACGGCAGCGGCCGCCCAACCCGCCGCGCCAGTCCACCCGCCGGCCATCGAAGCCCATCTCGCGCCGCTGGTCGGCGACTGGACCCGCGCCGGCAAGGAAGCGAGCTATCGCGACCATTGCGTTTGGTACGATCGTCACGCCTTCGTCGTGTGCAGCCTGACCGACAGCAGCAGCGGCCTGCGCGTCGAAGCGATCGTCGGCTATTCCAAAGTCGACCAGCGCTTCACCTATCAGAGCTACACCAACGGCGGAGACAGCCACATTCAATATGGCTATGCGCTCGCCGCGAACGGCATCGTTTTGACCGACGAGCGCAAGATCGACGGCAAGCCCGCGCGCCTGACCACGTCGCTCATTCCACAGCCCGACGGCCGCTTGCGGATGACGCAGGAAGAGTCGGTTATGGGCGGCCCGTGGCGACAGGTCGCGGAAGTCTATTACGTCGCCCGCAGGTAGATCGTTTCAATTCGGCTCGCGCTATTTTCGTGTACCGACCGAAGTTGGAGTTGCCTGCTTTGAGTCGAAAGCGGAATAGCACCAGGGTGGCTAAAGCGAATGCCATTTTGGGCCCAAGCCTTACCCAAGCGCGCCGCTCAGGTTTACGCCCATTGTGTAGGACGCAAGGGACTTGCCTTGTGAAAGGGCTGGTGCGCGACGCAGTCACGAGCGAATCCGTCTCCGTTCATTTTCCCTGCTAAGCAGCGAATCTACAGGGAATTTCGAACTTCTACCATCCGTCTTTTGAATAGCGATCGGCGGGAAAGCGAACATTTCTACACCTCGCCGCGCTAAAATTCCCGTTGTCTGCTACAGGGAATTTCAGCGATTTATCAGGCTCGACAATGACCCCCGTTTGCTCCGAAAACCTCGACTCGCAATTCGAGACCGACGAGGCAGAACTCGAAGTGCCCGACGGCATTCTCGATCATGTGCTCGACACCCTTCGAATTAACGATCTCAACGTGAGGAAAAGTCTTCGACAGGAACTAAACTCGGCCGCGGGTGAGTACCTGGAAGCCAAGCGTATCGAACAATATTTTGGCGCTCCCGGTCCGCAAAAGAAACTCATTCGACAGTTATCCGTCACTCTGAACAAAGCCTACATAATCTCAAACCAGCTTTATCCCGAATATCTCAGCCAGCTCAGCTTTATGGCTGCACGCGAGCTGGACGACGACCTTTCGGTGTTCTCATCTCTAGACGAAATTCTGGCCGGATATCTGGGCGCCGCCAGGGTATTTGCCGAAAACTATCGTCCTCGCGCCAATCGCCCGACCAACCTGAATTTGGAGGAAGCGGTCGGACGAATGTTAAAGGCAACAGAAGGCGCGACAGGCGGCCAAGCTCTCTTTCAGCAAAGCAAACATCGGGGCGAGAGTGCAAAGCCTTGTACCCCCGAATCTGAAGCCATTTGCCTGCTGCTGCGCGCCATCAATCCAAGGCTGCCGATTATAACGATCGCCAATATGATCGACAAAGTCAGAGCTGATCCGGAGCCTAGAGAGCATCATTTGCTAACCGTGT
>JBDSNQ010000124.1:0-11884 GCA_039915275.1 Sphingomicrobium sp. | reverse complement strand
TTGCGCGGGATCACGGTGTCGAACACCGCCGGGCCGAGGCAGGCGCGGACATCTTCCGCGACGGCTTGCGACAGATTGTTGCGGCGGTCGAACATGGTCAGCGCGACGCCGAGGATCGCAAGCTGCGGGTTGAACGCCACGCGGATCCGCTCGACGGTCTGCAAAAGCTGGCTAAGTCCTTCTAAAGCAAAGAATTCACACTGCAACGGCACCAACAAATGGCGCGCCGCGACGAGCGCGTTGACGGTCAATAATCCGAGCGACGGCGGGCAATCGATCAGGCAGATGTCCCAGCGCCCGGGCGGGATCGCGTCGAGCGCCTTGTCGAGCCGATGGGCGCGATCCTCGAGCGCGACCAGTTCGACTTCGGCGCCGGACAGGTCGACCGTCGCGGCGAGCAGGTCTAGCTTGGGCACGCGGGTGGCGACGACGCTGTCGACCACCGACGCGCCGCCGATCAGCACGTCATAGCTTGACCGTTCGCGCTGCGCCTGGCTGACCCCGAGGCCGGTCGAGGCGTTGCCCTGCGGATCCATGTCGACCAGCAGCACTTTCCAGCCGATCGCGGCCAGCGCGGTGGTCAAATTGATCGCGGTGGTGGTTTTGCCCACCCCGCCCTTCTGATTGGCGACGACAACGCGGATCATCGGTTCGACTTCGCCCTCACTTTGCTGAGCATCAGGATCTGCGCGTGCGGATCGGTGCAACTCGGTTCGTTCCGGACATCATAGTGCCAGCTTCGTTTCGCTTCGGCCAGTTCCGATTTCGCGTTTCGCCCCTTGGGAAGCGTCCAAATCGTCCCTTTACGCGCCAGATGGTGGGCTATCCCCAACAATCGGTCGAGCGGAGCAACCGCGCGGGCGGTAATTACGTCAAACGAGCCGGCGACGCGCTCTATCTTCGAGGCCCGGACGGTGACCCGGCCGGCCAAGTCCAGGGAATCGACCGCTAGCTGAAGGAACTCTGCGCGGAGCCGGCGCGGCTCGACCAGGGTCACCGGCCCAGCGATGAGCGCGGCGATGACGATGCCGGGCAATCCGGCGCCGGAGCCGATATCGACCCAAGACGCGCCGGTCCGCGGCTCGAAGCGAACCAGCTGCGCCGAATCGAGGATGTGCCGCTCCCAAATGCCGTCGAGGGTTGAGGCGGAGATCAAATTCTGCGTGCTGCTCGCGGCTTTGAGCAAGTCGACGTAGCGCTCGAGCAGGGCCAATGTTTCACGTGAAACAGGACGGCCGGCGGCGCGCTCCAGCGCCTCGATCATCGCGCAGTCACGCGGCGGCGCGGCGACTAGCGGCAGCGTAGACCGCCGACAGGGCCGCCGGCGTCACGCCGTGAATTCGCGAAGCCTGGTCGAGTGTTTCGGGGCGCGACGCGGTCAGCCGCTCGACCATTTCGGTCGACAGGCCCGGGACCGCCGCATAATCGAGATCGCGCGGGATCCAGACCGCGGAATCACGCTGGACCGCGGCCCACTCGCGCTGCTGGCGGGCGACATAAGGCGCGTAGAGCGCGTCGGCGCGACCCTCGTCGGTTGCGGTCCAGTCAGTCGTGCCGCGCAACTCCAGATGGTCTTCGATCTGCGTGAGGCGGCGTTGCGAAAGGCAGTTGGCTGTGACCGCTGCCTCGCCCAACCGCGTGGTGGCATTGTCGGCCCGCAGCGATAGACGGTATTCGGCCCGCGCGGTCATCATCCGATAGGGTTCGCTGACCCCTTGCAGTGTGAGATCGTCGATCATCACGCCCATGTAGCTGGTGCGCCGGTCGAAGCGGACTTGAGCCAAATCAATCGCGTGCGCCGCGGCATTAAGTCCGGCTGTCAGGCCCTGCGCCGCTGCTTCCTCATAACCTGTCGTGCCGTTGATCTGGCCGGCAAGGAAAAGACCCGCGATGTCACGCACCTGGAGCGTCGAGTTGAGACGCCGTGGGTCGACGAACTCATATTCGACGGCATAGCCGGGGCGGACGATCTCGACGCGTTCGAGCCCGCCGATGCTGCGCAGGAAGGCGAGCTGGACATCGGCCGGAAGCGAGGTCGAGACCCCATTGGGATAGACCAGGAAGTCATCAAGTCCTTCGGGCTCAAGGAAAATCTGGTGGCCGTCGCGGTCGCCAAAGCGCTTCACCTTATCCTCGATCGACGGGCAGTAGCGCGGGCCGCGACCTTCGATCGCACCGGCGAACAGCGGCGATCGGTGGAAGTTCGCGCGAATCAAATCGTGCGTGGCGGCATTGGTGCGGGCAATCGCACAGCGCAGCTGCGGCTGCCGAATACCATCGTCGAGTGCCGACATCGTCCACGGCTCTGCATCGCTCGGCTGATCCTCGAGCCGCGCCCAGTCGATCGTGCGGCCGTCGAGCCGCGGCGGCGTCCCGGTCTTCAACCGGCCCTGCCCCAGCCCGATCTCGCGCAGCTGCGCAGCCAGCGACACCGACGCTTTCTCTTCTCGCCGTCCGCCCTGGCTGACCTCGTCACCAACAAAGATGCGCGCATCGAGGAAGGTCCCCGTGGCGACCACCAGCGATCGACAGCCGAGCGCGCCAGCGCTGGTCTCCACGCCGCTAATCCGGCCATTTTCGACTCGGAGTCGCAGCGCCTCGGCGACGATGACTTGGACTTCGCTGGCCTCAATAAAGTCCGCGATTGCAGCGCGATAGAGGCGGCGGTCGGCTTGGACGCGCGGCCCCTGGACGGCCGCGCCTTTGCTGCGGTTGAGCATCCGGCGGTGGATCGCGGCGCGATCGGCCGCGCGGCCCATCAGCCCGTCGAACACATCGAGTTCGCGCACCAAATGGCCCTTGCCGACCCCGCCGATCGACGGGTTACACGACATTTGGCCGAGATCTTCAGCACGGAAGGTCAGCAGGCCGACGCGCGCGCCGCGCCGCGCCGCCGAGGCCGCGGCCTCGCACCCGGCATGGCCGGCGCCAATGACGATCACGTCGTACATGCCCGATGCCTTAGATGAATGGGCCGTCCGTTTCACGTGAAACATCATTTGCCAAGGCAGAAGCGCGAGAACAGTGCATCCAGAACGTCCTCGACCCCGGCGCGCCCAGTGAGCCGGTCGAACGCACCCCGTGCCAGCCGCAACTCTTCCGCGACCGTAACAATATCTTCGCCTTGGGCAGCGCGGAAAAGCGCTTGCTGCGCCTCCTCGAGATGGCCGGCCTGGCGCCGGTTGAGCGCCAACGAATCCTCTCCAGGAAGCAGCGAAGCCGCCAGCTCGCTTACCCGCTCGAACACGGTCGCTATCCCCTCGCCGGTGAGCGCCGAGACGGACAACGAACCATGAGGCGCCGCCGCCCGCTCGGGCAAGTCGCATTTCGAATGAACCAGGATCAGGCGCGCATGCGCCGGGGCGTCATCGGCTTCGCCCAGCCACAGCACCATATCCGCGCCCGCGATCAAGGCGTGCGACCGCTCGACGCCGATCCGCTCGACCAGTTCATCGGAATGGCGCAGCCCAGCGGTGTCGGTCAGCAAAATAGGGATTCCGCCAAGCGCCAGCGGCACGTCGATATGGTCGCGGGTGGTGCCCGGGATGTCGGTCACGATTGCCCGCTCTGAGCCAGCTATCGCATTGACCAGGCTAGACTTTCCGGCGTTCGGTGGTCCCGCGACGACGATTCGGACACCCTCTTTGAGCGGTTCGATGCGGGGTCGCCCAAGCCACTCACAAAGCTCTGTTGCTAATGCGCTGCAATCGCTCGAGAGCATCCTGATCGCGCCGCTGTCATCCTCTTCGCCATAGTCGATCGCCGCTTCCGCCCTGGCGGACATGGCAAGCAGCTGCGCCTGCCATTGCTCGATCTGCCGCCGGAGCCCGCCTTCGGCCAACGCCAGCGCGGCGCGCCGCTGGCTCTCGGTTTCAGCCTCGATCAAATCGGCCAACCCTTCGGCTTCGGTCAGGTCGATGCGGCCATTGTCGAGCGCCCGCCGGGTGAATTCGCCAGGCTGGGCCAGCCGCAGCCCCTCAAGTGACGCCAAGGCGTCAAGCACCGCATCGGCCACGGCGCGCCCGCCATGAACCTGGAATTCCACGACATTTTCGCCCGTGGAACTCGCCGGACCATCGAACCGCAGGACCAGCGCATGATCGAGCAAGCCACCTTGCGCCGGATGTCGCAGCTCGCGCAACGAAACTTCGCGATGGCTTGGAAGAGCGCCCGCAATCCGCTGCCCCGCCTCGTGCGCCTTGGGCCCACTGACGCGAATCACCCCGATCGCGGCCGGCGGCCGCCCGGTGGCGAGGGCGAAGATGGTGTCGACGGTCACGGGCGTCGCTCTAGCGAAGCCGCCACGTCAACCCAATCCTTTCGTAAGTGCCATTCCGTTCGTCCTGAGCGAAGCGCGCAGCGCGTAGTCGAAGGGCGCTTTGCAAAGGCGTCCGCAAAGAGACGCCCTTCGAATTCGCTCAGGACGAGCGAGTTTTGAGGTCCAGTACGGACGGCGTGAAACTACAGCGAAACTCAGGCCAGCAACGGCCCGATATGCGGCACGACGTCGTGCCAGCCGTCCCAGATCATTTTGCCCGCGACCCACACGATCACCACCAGCCCGACATAAGCGATCCAGCGGTAGCGCTCGATATATTTGGCGATGAAATTGGCCGCGACGCCCATCAGGATGACCGACAGGATGAGGCCGAAGACCAGGATCCACGGGTGATCCTTGGCCGCGCCGGCGACCGCCAGCACATTGTCGAGGCTCATGCTGACATCGGCCAGCGCGACGCCCCAGGCGGCGGCGGCGAAGGATTTGGCGGATTTCACACCCGAATGCTCGTCGCCGGCGACTTCGTCCGAACCGCCCGATTCGCCTTTATGGTGCAGCTCGCGCCACATCTTCCACGCCACCCACAGCAGCAGCAGCCCGCCGGCGAGGATCAGCCCGACGACCTGCAGCAGCTGGGTAACCAACAAGGCGAAGGCGATGCGCAGCACCAGCGCCGCCAGCACGCCGATCAGGATGACCTTCTTGCGCTGCTCGGGCGGGAGGCCGGCGGCGAGCGCCCCGACGACGATCGCATTGTCGCCGGCGAGGACGATGTCGATCATCAATATCTCGAAGAATACGCCGATCGCTTGCGGCGTCAGGAAAGCGGCAAAGTCCATGACCTGTCGCTTAGCCGATCAATCGGGCGACGTCAGGCCAGCCTTCGTAAATCATTCGCAGCGCGACATAGAGGATCATCACCAACCCGGTCCACGCAATCCAGGAATAGCGCTGAACCAGCTTGGCGACGAGGTTGGCGGCAAGGCCCATGAAGGTCACCGACAGCGCCAGGCCGATGAACAATACGGCGGGATGCTGGCGCGCGGCGGCGGCCACGGCGAGCACATTGTCGAGGCTCATCGAGAGGTCGGCGAGCGTCACCTGGATCGCGGCACGAAGAAAGGTCTTGGTCCGCGGCGGCCCTTCGATTGCAGGCGTCGTCGGATCGTCGGCGGTGATGATCGTCGACGGCTTGAGCTCGCGGTACATGTTGTAGGCGACCCACAACAGCACCAGCCCGCCGCCGACCAGCAAGCCGGTGATCTGCAGCAATTGCGTGGCGATCAGCGCGAAGCCGATGAGGAAGATCAGCGCCATGCCGACGCCGAACATGATCACTTTCTTGCGCTCGCGCGCCGGCAAGCCCGAGGTCAGCGTGCCGATGATCACGACATTGTCGCCGGCCATGGTGAGGTCGATCAGGATCACCTGGCCGAGCGTGACCAGCCCGGCCGCGGTGAAAATATCGGCGAGGTTGAACATGCCTTCGGGCATCAGGACTCCGGCACCGCGGCCAAACCGACACGCGTGAAGCGTGCCGGATTAGCCAGCTCAGCTATTGGTTCATCGAGGCGAAGAAATCCTCGTTTGACTTGGCGTCCTTCATCTTGTCGAGCAGGAATTGCATCGCGTCGATGGTCCCCATCTGCATCAGGATCCGGCGCAGCACCCACATCTTGGTCAGCGTTGCCTGGTCGACCAGCAATTCTTCCTTGCGGGTGCCGGACTTGCCGACGTCGAGCGACGGGAAGATGCGCTTGTCGGAAACCTTGCGGTCGAGGATGATTTCGCTGTTACCGGTGCCCTTGAACTCCTCGAAGATCACTTCGTCCATCTTGGAACCGGTATCGATGAGGGCAGTGGCGATGATCGACAGCGAACCGCCTTCCTCGATGTTGCGGGCGGCGCCGAAGAAGCGCTTGGGCCGCTGCAGCGCATTGGCGTCGACACCGCCGGTCAGCACCTTGCCCGAGCTCGGGACGACGGTGTTGTAGGCGCGGCCGAGGCGGGTGATCGAATCGAGCAGGATCACGACATCCTTCTTATGCTCGACCAGGCGCTTGGCTTTCTCGATGACCATTTCAGCTACCTGGACGTGGCGGCTGGCAGGCTCGTCGAAGGTCGAGGAGATGACCTCGCCTTTGACCGAACGCTGCATGTCGGTGACTTCTTCAGGGCGCTCGTCGATCAACAGCACGATCAGGAACACCTCGGGATGGTTGTCAGTGATCGCGCGGGCGATGTTCTGCAACAGCACGGTCTTGCCGGTCCGCGGCGGGGCGACGATCAGCGCGCGCTGGCCCTTGCCCTGCGGCGCGACGATGTCGATCACCCGCGCTGACTTGTCCTTGACCGTCGGGTCGGCGCTGTCGAGCGTCAGCTTGCTGTCGGGATAGAGCGGCGTGAGGTTGTCGAAATTGACCCGGTGGCGGACCGCTTCGGGGTCGTCGAAATTGATCTGGGTGACGCGGGTCAAAGCGAAATAGCGCTCGCCGTCCTTGGGGCCGCGGATTTCGCCTTCGAGCGTGTCGCCGGTGCGCAGGCCGAAGCGGCGGACAAGGTTGGGGGCGACGTAAATGTCGTCGGGGCCGGCGAGGTAATTGGCCTCGGGGCTGCGCAAGAAGCCGAAGCCGTCGTTGAGGACTTCGATCGTCCCCATGCCCATGATCTCGGCGCCGCTCTCGGCGCGGACCTTGAGGATCGAGAACATGATGTCCTGCTTGCGCAGGGTCGAAGCGCCCTCGATGCCCAGCTCTTCAGCCATGGTGACGAGCTCGGCGGGGGATTTTTGCTTGAGGTCTTTGAGATGCATTGGGAGAATCTTTTCTTGGTATGGAATTTGGCGCTCGATGATCAAAGCGGATGCGGCAGGACGCTGCACCATGGAAAACGGGCACCGGCGATAGAATGAACTGGCCGATGGAAGCCGTGTGAGTCGGAGTTATGGACGCGGACGGCCCATGTCAATCAGCGCGACCGTCTCGACCGATCTAAAACGGACGAACGATCACCAAAACCACGATCAAGGCCGTGGCGATGCCGGGCACCTCGTTCATGATCCTAAGCGTGCGGTTTTCGAGCTCACGCTTGCCCGCGGCGAGCGATTTTCCATAAATGCCGAGCCATCCCTGATAGCCGGTTAGGCCGAGCACCAGCACCAGCTTGGCCATGAACCACCCCTGGGTGAAGGCATTGAGGTGGACCGCCAGCATCAGCCCCAGCACCCACACCAGCAGCATCGCCGGGGTGAGGATGATTGTCCTCGCGCGGTCCTCGCGCTCGATCCAGGCGCGGTCCTCGGCCGATCCGGGCGTGGTCGCATGGTGATAGACATAGAAGCGCGGCAGCAGGAACAAGCCCGCCATCCAGAAAATGACGAAGGTGACGTGCGCCGCTTTGACCCACGGGTAAGCGTCGCCGAGGAAGCCGGTGAAGTTCAGGCCGGTCATCGCTCCCCCTTTATCAACGCCATCAACGCCTCGACATGCGCAATCGGGGTCTCCTGCAAGATGCCGTGCCCGAAGTTGAAGATGTGCGGGCGCTCGGCCAGCGCGTCAAGGATGCGGTGGACCGCCTGCCTCATCGCGTCGCCGCCGGCTAGCAAGGCTAGCGGGTCGAGATTGCCCTGAACCGGCAGCCGCTTGGGCAATTCCTTATGCGCCCAGGCCGGATCGACGGTTTCGTCGAGGCCGATCGCCGCGACCTTGGTTTCGCGCGCGTAAGCGCCGAGCTTGCCGCCGGCGCCCTTGGGGAAGCCGATCACTGGAACGCCCGGATGACGCGCCTTCAAGCGCTCAACCAGCCGCGCCGTCGGGCCGATCACCCAGCGCTCGAACTCCGCCGGGGCGAGGCTTCCGGACCAGCTGTCGAACAATTGCACCGTATCCGCTCCGGCAAAGATCTGGCCGCTGAGATAATCGAAGGTGACTGCCTCGATCCGCTCGATGACTGCGGCGAAGCGGCCGGCGTCGCCATAGGCCATGCGCCGCGCCGGCAACTGGTCACGGCTGCCCTCGCCGGCGACCATATAGGTGGCGACGGTCCACGGCGATCCGGCGAAACCGATCAAGGTGATTGATGGATCAAGCGCCGCTTTGACCCGCGCGACGGTTTCGTAAATCGGCTCGAGCCGGGCCGGGAACGGAGTGAGATCGTCGAGCGACGAATTAGCCAGCGGCGGGGTCAGGCGCGGTCCCTCGCCGGCGACAAAACTCAGATTCTGACCCAGCGCGAACGGAACGATGAGAATGTCGGAAAACAGGATAGCGGCGTCGAGCGGAAAGCGCTTGAGCGGCTGCAGCGTAACCTCGGCCGCGGCCTCGCTGTCATAGACCAGGTCGAGAAAACCGCCCTTGGCGCTGCGCAGCTCGCGATACTCTGGCAAATAGCGCCCGGCCTGGCGCATCATCCATACCGGCGGCGGGTCGCGTCGCTCACCTTTGAGGACGGCAAGTAAGGGCTTAACCCGATCGTCCGGGGTCTCACGGGACGTCGGAGCCACCCTCTTCTTCTCCCTTATTATATATATAAGATTCAATAGTAGATGATGATGGTCGGCGCGACGCGGGGTTTAGGCGCGACTCCCGGAATTGCCAACAAGCAAGCTCCAGATTGGGGCGCGGGAATCCACCGAGTCGGTTCCAACCGTGCCCGTGATTCACAGACTGGGGGTTAAGTGCGTCGACGGTGGATGAATCCTCGGACAAGCCGAGTCATGTTGGGCATAACGTCGAAGTTGAGCCCATCCCCATCGGCGCGCTAGGATAGAAGGACAGTTTTCCACAAGGTTATGCCGTGCCGCTAATCCTCGCCTCTTCGAGCGCAATCCGCCGGGCGATGCTGGCGGCGGCGGGAGTCGAATTCGAAGTCGCGGCGCCGCAAGTCGATGAGACAGCACTCAAGGCAGCCGCCTTGCTGACCGACGACCTTGCGCTCGACCTCGCCCGGGCCAAGGCGCTGAGTATCAGCGAAACGCACGGCGCCGACTGGGTGATCGGCAGCGACTCACTGGTCAGCGTTGAAGGCCGGATGTTCGACAAGCCCGCCGACCGCAACGAGGCGGCCGAGCACCTGCGCTTTTTCTCCGGCAAAACCATCCAGCTGACCAGCGCCGTCGCCCTCGCCCGGGGCAATATAATCGACTGGAGCCAAGCGGACACCGCAGCGCTCGAAGTGCGCGAATTGTCGGACGCGTTCATCGGCGACTATCTCGATCGCGAATGGCCAGAGGTCGCCTATTGCGTCGGCGTATTTCGGATGGAGGGTCGCGGCGTGCAGCTGTTTGAGCGCATTGAGGGCGACCATTTCACCATCCTCGGCATGCCGCTGCTCCCGCTCCTCGGCGCGCTGCGGACACGCGGGATACTGATCTTATGATTCCGATCGCGCTCACCGGATCGATCGGCATGGGCAAGTCGACCGTCGCCCGGATGTTCGAGCGCGCTGGCGTGCCGGTGTTCGATGCCGACGCCGAGGTCCGCCGGCTGCAAGGGCCTGGCGGCGCGCTGGTCGGTGTGATTGCGCAGCGCTTCCCGGGCAGCGTCCAGAGCGGTGAAATCGACCGCGAGGCGCTGTCGGCTCTGGTCCTCGGCAAGCCCGACGAACTCGCCGCACTGGAGGCCATCGTCCACCCCGCGGTGCATCAGGCGCGCACCCGCTTCATCCTCGACCGTGGTGATGCCGCCGCGCTGCTGTTCGATATTCCTTTGCTGTTTGAAACCGGCGGCGAAGGTGCGTTTGACACGGTCATCGTGGTCTCCGTGCCGGAAGACGTGCAACGCCAACGCGTGCTGTCGCGGCCGGGCATGACGACAGAAAAACTCGACGCCTTGCTCGCCCGCCAGACGCCCGACGCCGACAAGCGCGCCCGCGCCGACTTCGTCATCGACACCGGCGGCTCATTTGAGGAAACCGAGCGCCAAGTGGAGCATATCCTGGCTTGTCTCGGCCTTGGCGCGGGTGAATAGGAGAGCGGTGCGAGAGATTATTTTCGATACTGAGACAACCGGGCTCAACCCGGCCGGCGGCGATCGCATGGTCGAGATCGGCTGCATCGAAATCTTCAACCGGGTCGAAACCGGCCGCCACTTCCACGCTTACTTCAATCCCGAGCGGCCGATGCCGAGCGAGGCCGAGGCGGTCCACGGGCTGAGCAATATCTTCCTGTCGGACAAGCCCAAGTTCGGCGATCGCGCCGAGGAATTGCTCGCCTTCATCGAGGATTCGCCGCTGGTCGCGCACAACGCCAGCTTCGACTTCGGCTTCCTCAATCACGAGCTTGGCTTGTGCAGCCGGCCACCGGTATCGACCAGCCGTATGGTCTGCACCCTGGTCATGGCGCGCACCCGCCACCCGGGCGCCAAGCACAGCCTCGACGCCTTGTGCACACGCTTCGGGGTCGATCGCAGCCAGCGGGTCAAGCACGGCGCTTTGCTCGACGCCCAATTGCTCGCCCAGGTCTATGTCGAATTGACCGGCGGCCGCCAGATCGGGCTTGGCCTGGTCGCCGATACTGAGCTCGCCGAAGTCGCCGCTTTTGGCCAGCCGGCTATCGCCCGCGAAACCCGCGCGCCTCGCCCGCACCATGCCGCGCCCGAGGAACTTGAGCGGCACCGTGCGTTTATCGCCAAGCTCGTCAACCCGCTGTGGGCGCGTTTCGCCCGGGTTTAGTTGACGATCGATTGGCGCGGGTCCTAAGCCCCCGCCGCCAACCATGAAGAGGAGCCCTGGCAAGTGGAAGTTCGGGTCGCGGGTCATCAAGTCGACACCGGCACATCGCTGCGCGAGTATGCGATTGGGCGGATGGAGGAGCTCACCGAGAAATATTTCTCGCGGGCGATTGCCGCCAATGTGACATTTGGCCGCGGGCCGCACAACGACTTCACCTGCGACATTGTCGCCCCGGTGGCGCAAGGCGTGGTGCTCAAGGCATCGAACCGCGGGGCCGAGGCGCAGCTGGCGTTCAACGGCGCCGCCGACCGCATCGAAACCCAGCTCCGCCGCTATGTGAAGCGCCTGCGCGAGCACAAGACCGACGTAGAACAGCCCTATGTCGAGAATGCCGGCTACACCGTTTTGGCGGCGCCGCGGGACGACGCCGAGGCGGGGACCAACCCAGCGATCATCGCCGAGACTCGCGCCGACATCCCCGAGGCGAGCGTGTCCGACGCGGTCATGCTGATGGACTTGCGCAACACCAATGCACTGATGTTCAAAAATAAGGCGTCGGGCGCCTTCAACATGATTTACCGACGAGAGGATGGAAACATCGGCTGGGTTGAGCCGCGCGACGCCTGAACCCCATTTCCAATTGCGGCGGGCGTGCGATGCACGGGATCGTCATCCGCGAGTGCGTACCCTTATTAGAGTGTGGCCATGCAGCTTTCCGAGTTCCTCGATTTCGACGCGATCAAGACCTCCTTCCCGGGCGGCAGCAAGCGCTCGCTGTTGCAGCAGCTTGCCCACCTCGCCGGGCAGCGGCTGGGGCTCGACTCCGCCGCCATCCTGTCGAGCCTCGCCGAGCGCGAGCGTCTGGGTTCGACCGGGTTCGGTCAGGGCGTTGCCTTGCCGCATGGCAAGATCGACGGACTGACGCGGATCTACGGC
>JBDSNQ010000060.1:0-2137 GCA_039915275.1 Sphingomicrobium sp. | reverse complement strand
GGACGATGACGGCCGCGCCAAGGCCATCGCCAAGGTCGCTGCCTGGCTCGACGCCGCCGACTCCGAAGCCGGCTGGACCGGCGCTGTCGCCGAAGAGGGCGGCTATCTTCTGAAGCGGCTGTGGCGCGGCGTCACCGACGCTCATGTGATCGAGAAAGGCTTTCTGGTCTCGGCCGAAGCCCGCAAGCTGCACGCCCTCGCATCCGAGCAATTGCCCGCTTACGCCGGCCCGTCGACGCTGCGCATTCTCAAGAAAGGTAATGCGCTCGTCGCGGAAGCTGCGCCGACACCCGAACCGCTCGAGGGTGAAAATGGCGCCGACGAAATCGAGGCCGCCGACGCGCCCGAAGCGGATACCCGCAAGACCATCCCGATCTCGCGTCCGTCCGAGCTGCTCGACGCGGTCCTCGCCGCCGGCCGCCGCGGGCTGTCGATCTCGCGCTATAAGGGTCTCGGCGAAATGAACCCCGAGCAATTGTGGGAAACCACGCTCGATCCCGCCATCCGCTCGCTGCTCCGGGTCGAAGTCACGCAGGCGGACGTCGCCGACGAGATTTTCACCCGCCTGATGGGCGACGTCGTCGAACCCCGCCGCGAATTCATCCAGGAAAATGCGCTCAACGTCGCCAATCTGGACGTTTGAGGAACCGGCGCGAGTGGCGGATGTTGGCGGTAGCGTGATTCCACCGTCGACCATCACCGTCGCCTCCTACAATATGCGGAAAGCGATCGGCACCGACCGCCGGCGCGATCCGCAGCGGGTGCTCGACGTGCTGCGCGAGGTCGATGCCGACATCGTTGCCTTGCAGGAGGCGGACAAGCGCTTCGGCGGCCGCGCATCGGCCGTGCCGCACGAGCTGATCGACGAGCATGGCCTCTACAAGCCGATCCAGTTTGGCCTCCGCCATCGCCGCACACTCGAGCGGATTCCGGGCGGCCTCGGCGACAAGGCCGAGAAACTCATCAAACTCAAAACCCGCAACATTGGCTGGCACGGCAATGCGCTGCTGGTGAAGCGCAACATCGGCGTCATCGACGTGTGCGCGATCGACCTGCCAACATTGGAGCCGCGCGGCGCGGTGATGGCCGAGCTGCTAGTCGGCGACCGGCCGCTCAGGGTGATCGGCATGCATCTCGACCTCTCGGGCCTGTGGCGGCGGCGGCAGATGCGCGCCATCCTCCATGCCATCGCCGCGCGCGTTCAAAAGATGCCGACGGTGCTGATGGGCGACACCAACGACTGGCGCGACGCCGCCGGCTGCCTCAAGGACCTCGGCCCAAATTATCAAGTCGCAGCGACCGGCCCGAGCTTTCATTCGCGCAAGCCCGTCGCCAGCCTCGACCGGATCATCGTCCACAGCGACCTCACCATCGAGGCCGCCGGCGTGCACATGAGCGCCGCTTCAAAGCGCGCGTCCGACCACCTCCCGGTGTGGGCACGGATTTCGGTTTAGGGACTAGCCGCCCGAGATCTTCCGTTCCCGCCGCCGCTGGATCGACGAACCGATGCCGATCGCCTCGCGATATTTGGCGACGGTGCGGCGGGCGAGGTCGAAGCCGCGGGCCTTCAACAGCTCGACCAAAGTGTCGTCGCTGAGGATGTCGCGCTCCGCCGCGACGAGCTCGCCGATCGCCGCCTTGACCGCTCCCGCCGCCGCGCCCTCGCCGCCTTCGTCGCTCGAGCCGACCCCCGAGCTGAAGAAATATTTGAGCTCGAACAGGCCGCGGTCGCACAGCACATATTTGTTGGAGGTGACCCGGCTGACGGTCGATTCGTGCATTTCGATCGCCTCGCCGACTTCGCGCAAGGTGAGGGGCTTCAACCCGCTGACTCCGCGCTCCAGGAAACCCTGCTGGCGCTTGACGATCTCGGACACGACCTTGACGATGGTCCGCGCCCTTTGGTCGAGCGCTTTCAACAGCCAGTTGGCGCTGGTCAGGCATTCGCTCAGCCACGCCTTCGACGCTTTGTCCTGCGGCCCGGTCTTGAGCTCCTGATAATAGCGCCGATTGACCAGCAGCCGCGGCAGTGTCGCCGCGTTCAATTCGACCGCATAACCGTTGGCGGTGCGTCGGATGAACACGTCGGGCGTGACGTCGTCCGCGGCTTCGCCCGAAAAGCTGCACCCGGGCTTGG
>JBDSNQ010000242.1:0-3143 GCA_039915275.1 Sphingomicrobium sp. | reverse complement strand
ATCCTCGGCTGGAACGTCCCGGCCGTAACCCAGGTGCGGGCGAGCGCGTCGAGGTCAGGCCATACGCCCGTCGCCAGGCCGGCATGGAACGCGGCGCCCAAAGCCGTGGTCTCCAGATTGGCCGGCCGCTCGACTGAGACTTCGACAATGTCGGCGAGAAACTGACAAAGCCAGTCGTTCGCCGCCATCCCGCCGTCGACGCGCATGGCTGCCGGCGCGGCACCGCCGTCGGCAACCATCGCTTCGACCAAATCATGTGTCTGGTATGCCACCGCTTCGAGTGCGGCCCGGGCGAGGTGCGCGCCGGTCGCGCCCAGCGTCAGGCCGAAGATCGCGCCGCGCGCGTCGGGGTCCCAATGCGGCGCGCCAAGGCCGACGAAGGCCGGCACCATGTAGACGCCGTGATTGTCGGGCACGCGCGTTGCCAGGCCGTCGGTATCCGCCGCCCGCGCGATCACGCCGAGGCCGTCGCGCAGCCATTTGACCGCCGCCCCGGCGACGAAGATCGACCCTTCGAGTGCGTAAGTTGTGTGTCCTTGCAGCCGATAAGTGGGGGTCGTCAGCAGGCGGTGCTGCGAAGCAACCGCTTTCTCGCCCGTATTGAGCAGCATGAAAGCGCCGGTGCCGAAGGTCGCTTTGGCCATTCCGGGTTCGAAACAGGCCTGGCCGAACAAGGCCGCTTGCTGGTCGCCGGCCATCCCGGCGATCGGGATTTGCGCATTGAACAGTCCCGACGCGGTGACGCCGAACACATGGCTGTTGTCGTGGACTTGGGGCAGCAACATTTCTGGGATCGCGAACAGCCGACACAGCTCGGCGTCCCAGCGCTGGGCGTGGATATCGTAGAGCATCGTCCGGCTGGCATTGGTGATGTCGGTGGCGTGCACGGCGCCGCCGGTCAGCCGCCACAGCAAGAAGCTGTCGATCGTGCCGAATGCCAGCTCGCCGCGTTCCGCCGCAGCCCGCGCGCCCGGCACATGATCAAGCAACCAGGTGATCTTGGAGGCGGAAAAATAGGGGTCGAGCAGGAGCCCGGTTTTGGCGCGGACCAGCGGCTCGACCCCGTCCGCCTTGAGGCGCGCGCAAAGCTCGGCCGTGCGCCGGTCCTGCCAGACGATGGCGCGATGGATCGGCTCGCCCGTCGCGCGGTCCCAGACCACCGTCGTTTCGCGCTGGTTGGCGATGCCGATCGCCGCGATGCGCTCGATCCCGACGCCGCTGGTGGCGATCGCCTCGCGCACGGTCCCCAGTGCGTCGCGCCAAATGTCCTCCGCATCATGCTCGACCCAGCCAGGTTCTGGATAATGCTGGGCCAGTTCGCGCTGTGCCGTGGCAATCGGGCGCGCCGAGCCATCGAACAGAATCGCGCGCGTCGACGTCGTCCCTTGGTCGATCGCCAAGATGTGGTCAGGCCGCATCGGCAAGCTGCGCTAGGGCGCCAGCAGCGGCCACACGGTCATAAAGATGCCGATCATGCTGATCAGATAGATCAGCGTCCGCCACTTGGGCACGCCCATCGCGTAGAGCGGGAGATAGACCAGTCGCGCGCCGAGCCAGATCCAGCCGCCGATCGCCGTATATTCGCTGGTCCGCCCGGCAACCACGACACCGATGAGAGCGACAATGGCGATTGGAAGAGTCTCGGCGAAATTGGCTTGGGCGCGGGTCAGCCGGCCGACCATGGCGTTGGGCGGCGGCAGCGCCTCGTCGCGGGCGCTGGTATTCCAGGCGCGGCCATATTGCGCGGTCTTGGCGCGGATCGCGGCGAAGATGTGGACGAACAACAGCAGCGCGCCAAATGCGGCAATTCTGAGCTCGATGGGCATGTGATCCCTCCCCTAAAAAAGCCGTTACGGCACCAAAATTGTGTCCCGCGCTTGCTTGAGCATGTCGGGAT
This sequence comes from Sphingomicrobium sp., assembly GCA_039915275.1. Taxonomy (GTDB): domain Bacteria; phylum Pseudomonadota; class Alphaproteobacteria; order Sphingomonadales; family Sphingomonadaceae; genus Sphingomicrobium. The sequence continues at coordinate 1,246 of JBDSNQ010000242.1, read as the reverse complement.
AATCGAGCGTGAAATGGAGGCCGCGGCTCTCGTGGCGGGAGAGCGCGCTGCGGACGATCAAATCGGCGACTTCGAGCAAATTCCTGAGCTCGATGAGGTCGGGGGTGACGCGGAAGTTGCGATAATATTCGCCGACTTCGGCGCGCAGCATGTCGATCCGGCGCTTGGCCCGCTCAAGCCGCTTGGTGGTGCGGACGATGCCGACGAAATTCCACATGAAGCGGCGGATTTCGCCCCAGATCTGCTGGATGACGACTTCCTCGTCGCTATCGGTGACGCGGCTTTCGTCCCACGCGCGGATCGCCGGTGGGTCGGTCAATTCGTCCCAGCTTTTGACGATGTGGCGCGCTGCCGCCTCGCCGAACACGAGGCATTCGAGCAAGCTGTTGGAGGCCAGGCGATTGGCGCCATGCAGCCCCGACTGGGTGACTTCGCCGGCCGCGTACAAGCCCGGCGCATCGGTCCGCCCGTCGAGGTCCACCATCACGCCGCCGCAAGTGTAATGCTGCGCGGGCACGACCGGGATCGGTTCCTTGGTGATGTTGATGCCGAGTCCGAGAAGCTTCTCGTAAATGTTGGGGAAATGCGCCGTCACGAAATCCGGGTCGCGGTGCGAAATGTCGAGGTGGACATAGTCGAGCCCGAGCCGCTTGATCTCATGGTCGATGGCGCGGGCGACGATATCGCGCGGCGCGAGTTCGGCGCGCTTGTCGAACCGCTGCATGAAACGCTCGCCGCCGCCTTTGACCCCGGGCGGTAGTTTCAATTGCCCGCCCTCGCCGCGCACTGCCTCGGTGATGAGGAAGTTCTTGACCTGCAGATTGTACAAACAGGTCGGATGGAATTGCATGAATTCCATGTTTGAGATGCGGCAGCCGGCGCGCCACGCCATGGCGATGCCGTCGCCGGTCGCGCCGCGCGGCGCGGTCGAATACAAATAGGCGCGGCCGGCGCCGCCGCTGGCGAGGATGGTCGCGCGGGCGGTCAGCGTCTCGACCCGCTTGGTCTTGCGATTATAGGCGTAGAGCCCGTGGATCGCGCCGCTGGTGGTGAAGGTCTTGGCGTGGCGGCCGGTGATCAGGTCGATCGCCACCATGTCGGGCACCAGGCGGATGTTGGGGTGTTTGGCGGCGGCCGTTTCCAGCGCTTCCTGCACGGCATGCCCAGTGGCGTCGGCGACATGGACGATACGGCGATGGCTGTGGCCGCCCTCGCGCGTCAGATGCAACGCGCCGTCCTCTTCGGC
>JBDSNQ010000214.1:0-6857 GCA_039915275.1 Sphingomicrobium sp. | reverse complement strand
GTCGGGGTTAATCGCTACCGCTTGGCCGAGGAAGAAGAGCACGCGTTTCTCGCGGTCGACACAGCCAAGGTGCGGAACGGGCAGATCGCCCGGCTGGAGAAGATGCGAGCGGGGCGGGATGAGGGGCAAGTTCGGGCCGCGCTGGATGCGCTGGAACAGGGTGCACGTGACGACGCAAACCTGCTCGAACTGAGTGTCAACGCAGCACGCGCCCGCTGCAGCCTCGGCGAAATTTCCGACGCGCTCGAGCGCGCGTTCGGCCGCTACGGGACGCAGCCAGAACCGGTGCGGGGAATCTATGGCAAGGCGCGGGGCGACCCGCGCTGGGCAGCGGCGGTGGAGGGTACAAGCGCGGTCGCATCGCGGCTCGGCCGACGCCCACGCATCATGGTCGCCAAGATGGGCCAGGACGGCCACGACCGCGGCGCAAATCTGGTCTCGTCCGCATTCACCGATCTCGGCTTCGACGTGATCCCCGGCCCGTTGTTCCAGACCCCGCGCGAGGCGGCGGAAATGGCGGTCAGCAAAGACGTTGACGTGGTCGGCGCGTCGACCCTCGCCGCCGGCCACAAAACCTTGGTCCCCGAGCTGATCGATGCATTAAAAGAGATGGGCCGCGCCGACATCAAGGTGGTCGCCGGCGGCGTCATTCCGCCGCAGGATTACGCCATGCTCCGCGCCGCCGGCGTGCAGGCGATTTTCGGCCCCGGCACCAACTTGGCGGATGCCGCCGACAAAGTGCTCCGCCTCCTCGGCCACAACCGCCCGCCCTTAGATGAGGCGGCGGAGTGAGAGCCGGACTGATCTTGGTCAGCCTCGTTTACTGGGCGGTCGCAATCACTCTTTCGTACGTGGCGGTCTTTGCGCCTTGCGGACTCGTGCCGGGAGCGTGGTGCGAGGAGGAAGGTCCTAACTGGTTTGGCGCCATCCTTGGCTTCCTTGGACCCATCGGTGGTCTGATTTGCGCTGCAGTGATTTACGCCTTTGCCGTTTGGCGGCTAGTCGTGCGTCAAAGGATGCAGCGGCATTGATGTTCAAGAAGATCCTGATCGCCAATCGGGGTGAGATTGCGTGCCGGGTGATCCGCACCGCGCGGCGGATGGGGATTGCGACGGTCGCGGTTTATTCGGACGCCGACGCGCGCGCGCCGCACGTGAAGATGGCGGACGAGAGCGTGCGGCTGGGGCCGGCGCCCGCGTCTGAAAGCTACCTCAAGGCCGAGCTGATCATCGACGCGTGCAAGGCGACCGGCGCCGAAGCCGTGCACCCGGGCTACGGGTTCCTGAGCGAACGCGAGAGCTTCGCCAAGGCGCTCGACAAAGCAGGCATCGTCTTCATCGGCCCGCCGCCCAAGGCCATCGCGGCGATGGGCGACAAGATTGAATCGAAGAAGCTGGCCCAGAAAGCCGGCGTCAACATCGTCCCCGGCCACCTCGACGACATCGCGACCACCGCCGAAGCGGTCAAGATCGCAGCCGGCATCGGCTATCCGGTGATGATCAAGGCGTCGGCGGGCGGCGGCGGCAAGGGCATGCGGCTGGCGTGGACCGAAAAGGACGTCCGCGAGAGCTTCGACAGCGTCAAGCGCGAGGGGCTCGCCAGCTTCGGCGACGACCGCGTGTTCATCGAGAAATTCATCGAGGCGCCGCGTCACATCGAGATTCAGGTGCTCGGCGACCAGCATGGCAACGTGCTTTACCTCGGCGAGCGCGAATGCTCGATCCAGCGCCGCAACCAGAAAGTCGTCGAGGAAGCGCCGTCGCCGTTCGTCACCCCGGCGATGCGCAAAAGCATGGGCGAGCAGGCGGTCGCGCTGGCCAAGGCGGTCGGATATTACAGCGCGGGCACGGTCGAGCTGATCGTCAACGGCGCCGACCCGAGCGGCAAGAGCTTCTACTTCCTCGAGATGAACACGCGGCTGCAGGTCGAGCATCCGGTGACCGAGGAAGTGACCGGGTTGGACCTGGTCGAGCAGATGATCCGCGTGGCGGCGGGGGAGAAGCTTTCGTTCGGGCAGAAGGATGTGAAGCTCAACGGCTGGGCGGTGGAGACGCGGGTCTATGCCGAAGACCCATACCGCGGGTTTTTGCCCAGTACCGGGCGGCTGATCCGCTACCAGCCGCCGAAGCCTACTCCCCTCCCTGGAAGGGAGGGGCCGGGGGTGGGTGCGGAGCGGAGCTCCGCTTTGGGCATCGAGCCCTCAGCTGCGCGACCCACCCCTAACCCCTCCCTGAACAGGAAGGGGAGGCCGCGCGTCCGCGTCGATGACGGGGTCGCGGACGGCGGCGAGATCAGCATGTTCTACGACCCGATGATCGCCAAATTGATCACCTGGGCGCCGACTCGCGAGGCCGCGATCGACGCGCAGATCGCCGCGCTCGACAGCTTCGTCATCGACGGCATCAGCGACAATGTCGATTTCTTGTCAGCACTGATGCAGCACCCGCGTTTCCGCAAAGGCGAACTCGCGACCGACTTCATCGCCGATGAATATCCCGATGGATTCACGGGCGCCCCGGCGGACGCCGAGCTAGTCGAGGATCTCGCCGTGCTGGCCGGCATGGTCGGCGCCATCTCCGACGCCCGCGCGGCCGAAATCGACGGCCAGCTGGGCGACACGATTGCCTTGCCTTCGGAGCGCCTCGTGCGGATTGATGGGGCTGAGCATCGCGTGCGGATCAAGCCCTATGACGGCGGCACGCTGGCGGTGATGGATGACGGCGAGCTGATCGACATCATCGGCCGCTGGATGCCCGGGCAGCGGCTGCTTGTCGCGACCATCGACGGGCGTCCTCGCATCGTCCAGGTCCGCCGCGTCGGCCGGGCGTGGGAGCTGCAGACGCGCGGGGCGAGCCACAGCGTGCAAGTGCTCCCGCCGCACGTCGCCGAGCTGTCGAAGCACATGATCGCAAAAGTCCCGCCGGACCTGTCGCGGTTGCTGCTGGCGCCGATGCCGGGGCTGCTGACGCGTCTCGACGTCAGGGTCGGTCAGGCCGTCGAGGCCGGCCAGCCGGTGGCGGTGATGGAAGCGATGAAGATGGAGAATATCCTCCGCGCCGGCCGCGCCGCAACGGTCAAGGCGACCCCCGCCAAAGCCGGCGACAGCCTCGCCGTCGATCAGATCATCGTCGAGTTTGAGTAGCTCGGCCACCTCACTGCGGGGTGTCGCGCCGGGCGTCCTGCTGTGCATCGCGATCGCGGTTTCGGCCGTTGCGCTCGAACGCGCAGAGTCGGCGGTAACCGGCCGGGCCTGGCTTGAAGCGTTGGTCATCGCAATCCTGCTTGGCGCGGCGGTCCGCTCCGCCTGGACACCCGGACCGCGCTGGGCGGGCGGGATCCAGTTCAGCGCAAAGTTCCTGCTCGAACTGGCAGTCGTGCTGCTCGGTGCTTCGCTCAGCGCGGCAATGATTGTCGCGGCCGGCGCCGGGCTGTTCGCCGGCATTGTGATCGTCGTCGCGATCGCACTTCCCGCGAGCTATTGCATTGGCCGGATTGCGGGTCTCCCCAAACGCATGGCGATGCTGATCGCCTGCGGCAATTCGATTTGCGGCAATTCGGCGATCGCCGCGGTCGCTCCGGTGATCGGCGCTGACGGCGAGGAGGTGGCGTCGTCGATCGCCTTCACCGCGGTGCTTGGAGTGCTGGTGGTGCTCCTACTTCCCCTCTTCGCCGTCCGCCTCGGCTATGTCGGCTACGGGATCCTGTCCGGACTGACGGTTTATGCCGTTCCGCAGGTACTTGCGGCGACGCTGCCAGTGTCTTCGGTATCCGCGCAGATCGGGACGTTGGTCAAACTGGTGCGCGTGTTGATGCTTGGCCCGGTCGTGCTCGCTTTGTCTTTGTTCGCGTCGAAGCTGCGCGAGGAAACCGACGAGCCGGCGCCGGCGGTGACCGCCGGCGATCGGCCGAAGCCGGGCCGCCCGCCACTGCATCGGCTGGTGCCCTGGTTCATCATCGGATTTCTCGCGCTCGCAGCGGTGCGCTCGATGGGATGGCTGCCCGACGCCTGGCTGCGGCCAATCGCGGCCAGTGCGAGCGCCTTGACCGTCCTGGCGATGGCGGCGCTGGGTCTCGGCGTCGACATTCGTTCAGTGATCGCCGCCGGGCCAAAAGTGACGTTCGTTGTGACGATGTCGCTGCTGGTGCTCGCCGCCATTGCGCTGACGCTCATTCATATCCTGGGGATATTCTGACCCGCTGCGTCGCGCTGAATGGCAGCGAGGCCCGCTGATATATCGTCAGTCGGGCAGGTCTTTGCCCATCAGGATGAGCGGGACCTTGACCCCGCCGACATCTGCCGGCTTGCGTTCGATTTCGCGATAGCCGCAGGCGCGGTAGAGGGGCTCGCCGGCGAGGGTGGCCATCAGTTCGACGCGGCGGAAGCCTTCGGCCGCGGCGGCTTTCTCGGACTCAGCGAGGATGAGCCGCCCGACTCCGCGGCGTTTGAACGCGGGGTGCGTATACATCGCCCGGACGCGCGCCGCGTCGACCGCCGGATCGAGCAGGCGCGGTTCGCGCAGCTCGAGGCTATGGTCGCCGCCATAGAGCGTCGCGCGCCGGCTCCACTCGCCGCAACCGGCGATTGCGCCGTCGGCATCGACCACGAAATAAGTGCCGTCCCTGACCAGCTTGGTATCGAGCCCCATGACCGCGTGACTGGCGACGATTTCTTGCGGCGACAGGAAGCCGGCCTGGAGCTCGTCGATGGCCAGCCGCATGATCTCGCGCATTGCGGGCAGGTCGTCGTCCACGGCGATGCGGCAGGTGAGCGGCATCATCGATTGCGCAATTCGCTGCGCCGGAGCTTGCCGGTCGCGGTTTTGGGCAGTTCGCCAACGAACTCGATCAGGCGGGGATATTTATAGGGGGCGATCGCGGCCTTAACGTGGTCTTGGAGCGCGGCTGCAAGCTCGTGCGACGGTTCCGAGTCCAGGCTGGGTACCACGAACGCCTTCACTTTCTGCCCGCGCTCTTCGCATGGCACGCCGATCACCGCGCATTCGGCGACTGCGGGGTGCGACAGCAGGGCATTCTCCACTTCGGGCGCGCCAATATTGTAGCCCGAGCTGACGATCATGTCGTCGTTGCGCGCGACGTACCAAAAATAGCCTTCGGCGTCCCGGCGATAGGTGTCGCCGGTGACGTTCCAGCCGTCGACGACATAGTCCGCCTGGCGCGGATCATCGAGGTAGCGGCAGCCGGTCGTGCCCTTGATCGCGAGGCGGCCTTCGCCTTCCTCCAGCGGCTGGTTGGCCGCATCGAGAACTGTCGCTTCGTAACCGGGCACCGCTTTGCCAGTCGCGCCGGGGCGGATGTCATCACCCGTCGCCGAGACGAAGATGTGCATCATCTCGGTCGCGCCGATTCCGTCGGTGATGGCGATTTGGGTGCGGTCTTGCCACGCATGCCACGTCGCTTGCGGAAGGTGCTCACCGGCGGAGAGGCAGTAGCGCAAGGTTTTGAGTGCCGCGTCCAACCCAGGTTGCGACAGCATCGCCTTATAAGCCGTCGGCGCGGTGGCGAGGTGGGTGACGCCGAATGCGGCAATCGCGTCGAGCACCAGCGGCGGGCCGCCCTGCTCGATGGTCGCCGCCGCCGCCCCGAAACGCAGCGGGAAAAGCAGGGTCGCGCCCAATCCGAAAGTGAAGGCGATCGGCGCCGAGGTCATGATGATGTCACCGCGCGCCAGAGGCATCAGGTGCTTCGCGAAAGTGTCGCACGGCGCGAGGACATCGCGGTGGAAGTGGACGCAGCCCTTGGGCGCGCCGGTGGTGCCGCTGGTGAAGGCGATCAACGCGGGATCATCCGAAGCGGTGTCGTGCGCCGGCAGCGGCGCGAGACTGGCGCAACGCGTTTCCAGCTCGCCTTTGCCGAAGTCGCCGTCATATTTGACCAGGGAGCGGACGAACCGCGTCTGTTCCACCGCTTGGCGAAAGTCGCCGATGAAGCGGCTGTCGACGATGGCATGGCTAATCTGGGCGCGGTCGATCACCGTGGCGATTTCGCCCGGGCGGAGCAAAGGCATGGTCGCGACCACCACCCCGCCGGCTTTTAGCCCGCCGAGCCAGGCCGCGAACATCGTGTAGGTGTTGGGTCCGCGCAGCAGCATGCGATTGCCGGGGATCAGCCCTTCTTCCTCGACCAGCAGCCGCGCGATCCGGCCCGAGAAATCGTCGAGCTGGGCGTAGGTCCAGCGTCCGTGCGCGTTGACAATCGCCAGCGCGTCGGGCGCGCCGCCGGTGAGTAACTCGGCAGCCGCGTTCAGCCTCTCGGGATAATCCAACAGATGAAATTCCGGCAGCTGGTCCGGCGGGGGCAGGCGGTCCTCGACGAATCGGTCTTTCACTCCGGCACCACCGCCGTGGTTTCGATCTCCACCACCGCCGCATGCTCGAGCAGCGCCTTGACCTCGACCAGCGCCATCGCCGGATAGTTGGCGCCCATGATCGACTTCCACACCGGCGCCAGCTCGTCGCGCTGATCGAGATATTGCGAACGGTCGGTAATGTAGCAGGTCATGCGCACAATGTGCTCGGGGCCGGCGCCATCCTCGGCGAGGATCGCGAGCGTGTTGCGCAAGATTTGGGCGAACTGGTCGACCAGCCGGTGCGAGGGGAAATGCTCCTGTTCGTCCCAGCCGACCACGCCGGCGGTAACGATCAATCGCCCACTCGCTGAAATGCCGTTCGAATAGCCCTTCGGCCGCGGCCAGCCGGGCGGTTGGAGGATGTTCATCGGATTTGATCCTTGAGCGAATGTTGCTTGAGCAGGTCGCGGGCGATGATCTGTCGCTGTACTTCGCTGGCTCCTTCGTAAATCCGCAGCGCGCGGACTTCGCGGTACAGCGCTTCGACCGC
>JBDSNQ010000071.1:0-2520 GCA_039915275.1 Sphingomicrobium sp. | reverse complement strand
TATCGGGTCAACGGCGTCGTCCACAACATCGACGCCTGGTACGCGGCGTTCGGGGTCAAGCCCGGCGATGCGCTTTACATCCCGCCGGACAAACGGGCGCGCATCTGGTAAGCGGCTCGAGATGGCCGAACCTTCGATCCGGGATTTTCACGCGCACATCTATTTTGACGCAACCGAGGTCGACCGCGCGCGCGCCCTGGGCGATGCGGCGCGCGAGCGCTTCGGCGTGCCGGCCGGCCCTTCCCATTTGGCACCCGTTGGCCCCCACCCGCGCGGCAGCTGCCAGCTGACCGTCACGCCCGATCAGTTCGGCGATTTCGCCCAGTGGATGACGCTCAACCGGGCCGGCCTGACGATCTTCGCCCACGCCTCGACCGGTAACGATCTGGCCGACCACAGCGAGCATGTGATCTGGTTCGGCCCGAGCGAACCGCTCAACCTGTCGATCTTCGACTAGAACGCGCGTTTAGCGGTTGGGGATGCGCCCGTTGACGGTGTCGTCATAATCCTTGGCGATTTGGCGCGAGAGGTCGCCGACCTCGAAATTCCATGGGCCCGCCGAGCCGACGAAGGTCACTTCGGCGGCGCTGCCGGTAAGGAACATCTGCTCGAAGCTCTCGAGCTCGTCGGGCCAGATGTCGCGCTCGACCACGGTCACGCCGCGATTGCGCGCTAGGTCCATCACCGTCCGCCGCGTAATCCCATCAAGGAAGCAATCCGGGGTCGCGGTGTGCAATTCGCCGTTGCGGACGAAAAAGGCGTTGGCGCCGGTCGCTTCGGCCACCTGCCCGCGCCAGTCGAACATCAGCGCATCCTCGAAGCCGCGGCTCTCCGCCTGCTGCCGCGACAGCGTCGCGATCATGTATAGGCCCGACGCCTTGGAATGCACCGGCGCGGTATAGGGCGCCGGCCGGCGGTATCGTGCAATGTCGAGGCGGATGCCCTTCGCCGCCAGTTGCGGGTCGAAATATTTGCCCCATTCCCACGCCGCGATCGCCATGTGCGGCTTGGTCCCTTGCGCCGACACGCCCATCTGTTCCGAGCCGCGCCAGGCGACCGGCCGCATGTAGGCATCGACTAGGTTATTGGCCTTGAGGACTTCGCGGCAGGCGGCATCGATCTCGGCGACGCTCCACGGGATTTCGAAGCCGAGGATGTTGGCGCTCTTATGCAGCCGCTGACTATGCTCGCTGAGTTTGAAAATCTCGCTATTATAGGCGCGCTGGCCCTCGAACACGCTGCTCGCATAATGCATCGCATGGGTCAGGATATGGATGTTGGCCTCGCGCCACGGGACGAGTTTGCCGTCGAACCAGATCCATCCGTCGCGGTCGTCGAAAGTGCGCTGTTCGGCCATGCATTCGTCCCTGTTATGGACGCGCCTAAGCCAGCGGTGTCGCGTCGGCAAGCGTCGTTCCCCGCGCCGCTTGGGCAAACTCCGCGCCGCGCCGCGCCGCCGCCTCGATCGTGACACTGATCAGCGCGTCGAGGACGTCGTCATTGTCGAGCACTGCGAGGCCGGCCTCGGTAGTGCCGTTGGGGCTCGCGACCCGGCGGGCGAGCGCGTCCATGGTCTCGCCGTTCGCCGCCGCCATCCAGCCGGTTCCAAGGACCGTCTCGAGCGCCACCGTGGCGGCGATGTCGGGATCGAGGCCGCGCTCCACCCCGGCCTTGGCCAAAGCGGCGATAAACCGCGCGACATAGGCCGGGCCGGCCCCCGCGACTGATCCGATCGCCGCCAGTTCGGCCTCGCTCGCGGTCCAGGCGACGAAGCCGAGCACCAGGAACATTTGCCTGAGCTGCTGCTGGAGCGCGTCATCGGCATCGGCGCTGTACAGGCCGACCACGCCGCGGCGGACCGCGACCGGCAAATTGGGCATGGCGCGGGCGATCGCCGCCGCCCCGGGAAACCGGGCGCGCAAGCTGGCGACTTCGACGCCGGCGAGGATCGAGATCACCACCGTCTGTGCCGACAGTCGCGGCGCGAGCTGCTTCGCAATCTCGTCCAGTTTCTGCGGCTTGAAGCCAAGGATGACGAGCTTGGGCGGCCGCCCCGCCTCCCCGACCGAGGTCACAGTCCGGACGCCCTCAACCGGCTTACCACTGGGCCGGATCGCGATCGTCTGCGACAGCTCGACGCCGGCCGATCGCCAGCCCTCGACCATTGCCCCGGCCATATTGCCGCAACCGACGAACCAGGTCGTTCCAGGAAAAAGATCCACGCTCATGCTTCACCATGCGTGTCGATCAGCGCGGCCGAGATTGCCTCGACCGGCGATTTGCCGCCCCACAGCACGAACTGGAACACCGGGTAGAAACGCTCGCACTCCTCCATCGCGGCCTCGGCGATGGCTTCGGCCTGCTCAAGACTGAGCCCCTCGCTCTCGCGCGCATCGAGGATGGTGGCGTGGCGGAACACGATCAGGCCGGAGCCCGACCACATTTCGAAATGGCCGAGCCACAATTGCTCGTTGATCAGGCCCAGCACCTCATAGACCGCGGCGCGTTTCTCGACCGAGA
>JBDSNQ010000144.1:0-2311 GCA_039915275.1 Sphingomicrobium sp. | reverse complement strand
CGGCGCGGATCGGCCAGACCGCCGCCGATATTCAAGTCGCCGAAGCCGAGCGAAAATCCGACTTTGGAGTCGAGGCGTCCTATATGCACCGCGATCCACGCTTCGGCGATTATGTGTCCGCCGGGGTAACGATCAGTTTGCCGTTCTTCACCCGGCGACGCCAGGATGCCCTGATCGTCGCGCGGCAGGCGCAAGCCGGTAGTGCCGATGCGGAACGTCAAGCCGCCCGCCGCGCACTTGCGGCCAACCTCGACGCGGAGCTGGCCGAACATACCATGCACCACGAACAGTGGCTTCGATCACGAGAGACGCTTGAACCCCTTGCACATGAACGGGTCGATCTTGAAACAGCCAGCTATGCCGCCGGGCGCGCCAGCCTGGTCGATGTCGTCGACGCGCACATCGCGCTGGTTGATGCCGTTCTAACCACCCTCGATCGTGAGGCGCTGGTCGAGATCGATGGAGCCCGCCTTACCCTCACCTATCGGAGTGCGACGCGATGAAACCGAGCGATCTCATTCCCCGCACGCCCATCGGCCGGGCCATCATCCTCGCCATCCTCGCCAGCGCCGGTATCGGATATGGCGTAACTAAGCTGACAGGGCCGCCGGCCTCGGAGGTTGCTGGCTCGGCATCGGACGCTCGCAAAGTCCTCTATTGGTATGATCCAATGGTGCCGCAGGAGCGCTACGACAACCCGGAATCCCTGTCGTCGATGGGGATGAAGACCCAACCGAGATATGCCGACGAAGCAAGCGCGGCCAGCGGGCCGCCGGGGGTCGTCGTCGATCCGGCGGCGCGGCAGAATCTGGGCATCCGGCTCGCTACTGTCGAAAGCGGTGCAGTTGAAACCGATCTCACAGTTACTGGCACAATCGATTTCAACCAGCGCAACGTCGCTGTGATCCAGGCACGCGCCAACAGCTTCGTCCAGCGCGTCTATAACCATGCGCCCGGCGATGTGATCGGCGCCGGAGCGCCACTTGCCGATGTGCTGGTGCCCGATTGGGGCGGCGCGCAGGCTGAATATCGCGCCGTGCGGCGCGCCGGCGACAGAGCGCTGATCGCCGCGTCGCGTCAGCGCTTGCGCTTGCTTGGCGCACCGGGCGCAGGCGGCAATGGATCGACGACGATCCGTAGTCCGATCGGCGGCGTCATCCAGACCCTTGATGTCCGCCGCGGCATGACCCTGTCGGCCGGGCAGACGTTGGCGGAGGTGTCCAGTCTCGGCACGGTGTGGCTCAACGCTGCCGTGCCAGAGGCACAATCCGCCGGGATTCGGAGGGGAAGCCCAGTGCGGGTCGAACTAACCGCATTTCCAGGCGAAAGCGTTTATGGCCGTGTCATCGCAATCCTGCCGACGACGCAGGTCGAAAGCCGCACGTTGACGGTTCGAGTCGAGCTGCCCAACCGCGATGCCCACTTACGGCCCGGCATGTTCGCGACAGTCCATCTCGGAGGAGCTGCCGGGGGCGGGTTGCTGGTGCCCAGCGAGGCCGTCATCCGAACCGGCACGCGGAACCTGGTGATGATTGCGGTCGCGGGCGGCCGTTATCGGCCGGTCGAAGTGCAAGTCGGTCGCGAAGGCGGCGGTAAGACGCAGATTCTGGCCGGACTTGCCCGAGGCCAAAAGGTCGTTGCTTCGGGTCAATTCCTGCTCGACTCCGAAGCCAGCCTGAGCAGTTTAGAACCGACGCCGCTTGGCGGGCGACCCCTGACCCCGCCGGAGCAGCGGCGTTGATCGCCGCCATCATCCGCGCGTCGGTCAAGACGCGCTACCTCGTCATTCTCGCCGCGCTCGTGCTGGTCGTGATCGGCATTGGCGCGGTCAGGACGACCCCGGTCGATGCCTTGCCCGACCTGTCCGATGTGCAGGTCATCGTTCGAACGACCTTTCCAGGCCAGGCGCCGCAGATTGTCGAGAATCAGGTCACCTATCCGCTGGCGACGACGATGCTGTCGGTGCCGGGCGCGAGGGTCGTGCGCGGCTATTCGTTTGTTGGTGACAGTTTCGTCTATGTCCTGTTCGAGGACGGCACTGATCTTTATTGGGCGCGCAGCCGCGTGCTCGAATATCTCAGCCAGGTCCAGGGCCGCTTGCCCGAGGGCGCCAAGGCGTCGCTCGGCCCGGATGCGACCGGGGTCGGCTGGATTTATGAATATGCGCTGGTCGACAGGACTGGCCATCACGACCTGTCCCAATTGCGCAGCATTCAGGATTGGTTCCTGCGCTACGAACTCAAAGCCGTGCCGGGGGTCGCTGAGGTCGCGAGCGTTGGCGGGATGGTCAAGCAATATCAGGTGGTGCTCG
>JBDSNQ010000032.1:0-3238 GCA_039915275.1 Sphingomicrobium sp. | reverse complement strand
CCTCTACGCACGTTGATTGAATAGCGAGCGCAGGCTGGACGATTAATGCCTCAGATCACCCAACTTTCGATGATCTTCGCGTCGCAGCTGTTCTGGCTGGCGGTGGTGTTCGGCATCTTGTTTTTCGGCATCGCCCGAAACATGGTGCCGAAGATCCAGTCGACGGTTGATGAGCGCGAGAAACGGATCGCCGATGACCTCGCCAACGCCCAGGCCGCGCGGGCGGCGGCCGAGGAAACCGAAGCCGCGTATCGAGCCGCCATGGATGCCAGTCGGGCCGACGCCGCGGCGCTGACCCGCGAAGCGCGGGCGGCGAGCGCGCGCGAGAGCGAGGCCAAGGTCCATGCCGCCGCCGAGAAAATCGCCGCCAAGGTTGCCAAGGCCGAGGCGCAAATTCGCGCCGCCGCCGATGCGGCTCGGGCCGAAGTCGAGAAGGTCGCGGCCGAGGCGACCCAGGACATGGTCGCCAAGCTGATCGGCGTCACAATCGGCCGCGACGAAGCGGCCGCGGCGGTGAAAGCGGAAATGCATGGCTGAGCCCGTCCAGACTAGCGTAGCGGTCCAGCACGAACCTGCGGGTGGCGAAGCGAAAGCATTCGGCCTCGACGCGCCGGCGTTCATCGCGCTGGCGATGATCGTGGTCATCGGGATCATGATCTGGAAGAAAGTGCCGGGCGCGATCGGCAAGGCGCTGGACGCCAAGATCGGGCTGATCCGCGACCAGCTGGCCGAGGCCGAAGCGCTGCGCAAGGAAGCCGAGGCGCTGAAAGCTGAGTATCAGGCCAAGGCCAATTCCGCCGAGGCCGAAGCGGCGGCAATGATCGAGCGCGCCCATGGCGAAGCGGGCGAAATCGTCGCCAAGGCCAAGAGCGACGCCGAAGGCCTGATTGCCCGCCGGACCCGGATGGGCGAAGACAAGATCGCCGCCGAGGAGCGCGCGGCGATCAAGCAGCTGCGGTCCACCGCCGCCGATTCAGCCGCTCGGGCGGCCGCCAGGCTAATCGCCGAGCGCGACGACCCGGCGACCGACGCCAAGCTGGTCAACCAGACGATTGCTGAGCTGCCCAGCCGGTAGGGCCTTCTCACTGCTGGTGCTGGCCGCCGGGGGCGCTGACGCCTTCGAGTGCTTGCCGCGCCTGCTCGCCTTCGCTTTCGCGGCTGAGGTCGCCGAGGCTGACGATGCCGCACAGCCGTTGCTCGCCGTCGACCACGGGCAGGCGGCGGACCTGGGCATCGCTCATCTTGCTCGCCACCGAACCCAAGTCGTCGTCGATGTTGACGCTGACGATGCCGCTGCTCATCAAGTCGCGGACCGGGGTGTCGGGGCCGTGGCCCTTGGCGACGCCGCGCACGGCGATGTCGCGATCGGTGATCATGCCGATCAATTTGTCGCCTTCGGTCACCGGGATCGAGCCGGCGTCAGCGCTGAGCATGAAAGCGGCGGCCTCGCGCGCAGTCTGGTCAGGGCCGATGGTCTGCACGTCGCTGGTCATCACATCGCTGATTTTCATTTTTGCTCTCCCAAATATTGCCTGTTCGGTGACCGAACGAACGGTGGGAGCGGCGCGTTCCGGCCTAGGGTACGTTCTCGGTCAGGAGGTCATAAGTGGCGACCAGCTCGTCCTTCTGGTTGAAGATTTCGACCGCCCAGCGGACGACGCCGGTTTCCTCGCTTTTCAACGATTTGGAGCGGACGGTGAGCTCGACCCGCATTGAATCGTCGGGGTAAAGCGGGGTCAGGAACTTCAAATTTTCGAGGCCGGTGTTGGCCAGGACCGGGCCCGGATCGGGATCGACGAACAGCCCGGCGGCGAAGCTCAGGATCAGATAACCGTGGGCGACGCGGCCCTCGAAGATTGGCGAGGCCTTGGCCGCTTCCTCGTCCATGTGGGCGTAGAAATTGTCGCCGGTGAATTCGGCGAAATGTTCGATGTCGGCGATCGTCACGGTGCGGCTGCCAGTCTTCAACGTGTCGCCGATGGTGAGTTCGCTCATGCGTTTGCGGAACGGGTGGACGGCGATGACGTGCTTGGGGCTGCCGTCGATGAACGCGCCGGTGATGGCGGCGATCATCGCCGGCGACGACTGGATGGCGGTGCGCTGCATATAATGTTTGACCCCGCGCACGCCGCCCATCTCCTCGCTGCCGCCGGCGCGCCCGGGGCCGCCGTGGACCAGCACAGGCAGCGGCGAGCCGTGGCCGGTGGATTCGGCGGCATTGGTGCGGTCGATGACCAGCATCCGGCCATGATACGCCGCGGCGCCGCGGACGAAATCGCGCGCCGCGTCCGAGCTGTGGGTGAACAGTGACAGCGCCAGGCTGCCCATGCCGCGGTTGGCGAGCGCAATTGCGTCGTCGAGATTGCGGTAGGGCATGACGGTCGAGACCGGGCCGAAGGCCTCGACATCGTGGACGGCGGTCGATGTCCAGGGGTCGTCCGTGCGCAGCAGGATTGGCTCCAGGAAGGCGCCGCCGGCGGTGCCGGGCGAGGCAGCGGGATCGCCCGAGACGATCCGCGCGCCCGATGCGACCAGCTTGACGATCTGGCCGCGGACGTCGTCGCGCTGGGCGCAGCTGACCAGCGAACCCATCCGCGTTGCCTTGTCGCGCGGGTCGCCGACATTGGTCGCTTGCAGTCGTTCGCGGATCGCGGCCTCGACCGCGTCGAGATGCTCGGTAGGGGCCATGGCGCGGCGGATGGCGGTGCATTTTTGCCCCGCCTTGACCGTCATCTCGGTGACAACCTCTTTCACGAACAGGTCGAATTCGGGGGTTCCTGGCGCGGCGTCGGGGCCGAGCAGCGAAGCGTTGAGGCTGTCCTGCTCGGCGACGAATTTCACCGATTCGCGCTGTACCACCGGGTGCGAGCGCAATTTGAGCGCGGTCGACGCCGAGCCGGTGAAGCTGACGACGTCCTGGCCGGTCAAATGGTCGAACAAATCACCGACCCCGCCGACGATCAGCTGGACCGCGCCCGGCGGCAGCAGGCCGCTGTCGATCATCACCCGGAACGCGGCTTCGCACAGATAGGCGGTCGAGCTGGCCGGTTTGACGATCGACGGGACGCCCGCGAGCAGGGTCGGGGCGAGCTTCTCGAGCATTCCCCACACCGGGAAATTGAAGGCGTTGATGTGCACCGCCGCGCCTTGCAGCGAGGTGTAGACATGCTGGCCCATGAAGGTGCCAATTTTCGACAGTGTTTCGAGCGGGCCGTCGAGCAGGACATGGGCGTCGGGC
>JBDSNQ010000238.1:0-2365 GCA_039915275.1 Sphingomicrobium sp. | reverse complement strand
ACCGTCAGCGAGCTGTCCGGCGCCTTGAAGCGGACGATCGAGACAGCGTTCGACAAGGTCCGCGTGCGCGGCGAGATTTCGGGCTTCAAGCACCACGCCTCGGGCCACTGCTATTTCACGCTCAAGGACGATTCGGCCAACATCGACGCGGTCATCTGGCGCGGCTCGGTCGGGGCGCTGGCGTTCAAGCCCGAGGATGGCGCCGAAGTCATCGCTACCGGCAAGCTCACCACTTACCCGGGCCGCTCCAAATATCAGCTCGTCATCAGCCGCATGGAATTGGCCGGCGAGGGCGCGCTGATGGCGCTGCTCGAGCGCCGCCGCCGGGCGCTGGCCGGGGAAGGCTTGTTCGACGCCGCGCGCAAGCGCCCGCTGCCGTTCCTGCCGCGGGTGATCGGGGTCGTGACCTCGCCAACCGGGGCCGTCATCCGCGACATCCTCCACCGGCTCGAGGATCGCTGCCCGACGCATGTGATCATGTGGCCGGTGCCGGTCCAGGGCGAGGGCGCTTCGGCCAAGATCGCGGCGGCGATTCGTGGCTTCGCTGATTTCACGCCGCGGCCCGATCTACTGATCGTCGCCCGGGGCGGCGGCTCGATCGAGGATCTGTGGGCGTTCAACGAGGAGGAGGTGGTGCGCGCCGCCGCCGAATCGCCGATCCCGTTGATCTCGGCGGTCGGGCACGAGACCGACACGACCTTGATCGACTATGCCGCCGACCTGCGCGCGCCGACCCCGACCGCCGCGGCCGAAATCGCCGTGCCGGTCCGCGCCGAACTGTTCGCCGCGCTCGCCGAGCTCGGCCGCAGGGCTGGGCAATGCCTTGGCGCCCTCGCCGACCGGGCCCGCGAGCGCCTCGAGCTGACGCTGTCCCGCTGGCCGCAGCCGGAGGCTTTGTTCCTGTCCGCCGCCCAGCGCACCGATGAGCTGGGCGAGCGGCTCCCTCGCGCACTCGCCGCGCGCGCGGGACATGCGCGCGCCGATTTGAACGCCGTCGCGCCGCGCCTTCGGGTCGAGCTGGTTAAGGATCGGATCTTGCGCGCCGGCGAGCAACTGGCTTCGTTGTGGCGACTGGCCGAGTTGGCGCATCCGGAGCGACCGCTGCAACGCGGCTTCGCGCGGGTCACCAGCCGCGCCGGCAAGACCCTGTCGCGGGCGGCGGACGCGGTCGCCGAACGGCTGCTGACGCTGCACTTCGCCGACGGCCAGGTCAAAGCGGTCGCGGGTGAAAACGGTCCCGCCATCGCGCCCAAGCGGGTTGAGCGAAGCCGTGCGCGCTCCTATCTCCCTCCTCAAGCGGGCCTGTTCGACGAGCCTGAGGAGTGAGACAATGTTGATGAGAGGCGCCGGGAAAGTGGCCCAGCTGCAGTATCTGCCGAGCACCTTCCGAATGATCTCGGACGGCGACCATGTGATGTGCGCGGTCACCGGCGTCGCCATCCCGCTGCACGAACTGCGCTACTGGAGCATCGCGCGCCAGGAGCCCTATGTCGACGCCGCCGCCAGCCTCAAGGCCGAGCAGAAGGCTTAACTCGCCCGTCCGACGGTTAGTGGACGCGGATTGCGCGAAGTCCCGGCCGCCCCGAAATCGACACGCGATAAGAGCCGAGCGCGCCGCTCTTGATCTTGATCTTCTGGCCCACCTTCGGATCCGATTGCGCTGTGCCGTCCTGGAGCGTGTTCCAGGCCGCGCCGCTGTCGAGCACGATCGCCCACATGCCATTGGGCAGCGCTTTGACCGAAGCGATCGTCGCGATGATTTCATCCGGCGTATCGTTCTGGCTGTTGTCGCCATTGAAGAACGGCAGCCGGGGCAAAGTGAAGCCGAACAGCGAGCGGCGGGTGCGGCGAATATCTTCGCGATCGACGACCACCAGCGATCCGCCGGTCAAGGCTTTGCTGAGGCTGTCGACCGTCCCGTCGTAGCAGCGCAGGCGGGCGTCGGGATCGGGCAGCTTGCGACACTCCATGACCTTGGCCACCGGCGTGGAAGCGGCGGGAGCGGAGGTTTGAGCGGCCGCGGGGGCAATCCAGGAAACCGCCGCTAGTGCAGGAAAAACAAAAAGAATCTTCATCTCGACCAACTTTCCTGATGGGCAATCAGCGGGGAAAATCGAACTTCACCACGCCTGTGTTGATTCTGCAACATTGGTTTTGCAAAGCGCCCGACCGGCGTATCCGCGCTTGCTTGCGTCACGATACCGTCATTAGACAGCAGCAGAATTATCAATGTTGAATTGCGCGACAGTTCGTCACGAGCGAACCTGCGCGGATAGGGGATACTAAAAATGTCGAAGACGATTCTGAGGAAGACGCTGCTTACCTCGACGGTAATTGCTGGCTCGGTGATGTTTGCCACGCAGGC
>JBDSNQ010000257.1:0-3137 GCA_039915275.1 Sphingomicrobium sp. | reverse complement strand
CGTCGCCATTACCTGTTCGGCATAGCCCGAGCTGAAGAACAGCAACGCGACGATGCCGGTCAGAAGCACCCCCGACGCCATATAGTTGTAAACCGACAGCATGTAGGACCGCAGGCCCACATCGCGGGCGGCGTGCGGAACGCTGACAGCGGCAGCATTCACGGCCGGCTGACGCGGGTCGAAGGGGTTAGCCATCTTATCTCCTTTGCGTAGGGCGAAATGCCCTTCACACTGCGGATATATCGTGGATGCCCAAGGCGACTTCAAGGAAATACGGTAGAAGGCCCCATGCACCGCTTGTTCGTCGCCATCCGGCCGCCCGAGGCCATCCGCGACTTGCTGATCGACGCGATGGCGGATTCGCCCGAACTGCGCTGGGTCGGCGACGCGCAATTGCACCTCACCCTGCGCTTCATCGGCGAGGTCGAGCGACCGCTCGCCGACGACATCGCGCTGGCTCTCTCCCGCATTCGCTCAGATCCGTTCGCACTTAGCGTCAGCGGCGTCGGCCTGTTCGAACAGCGCAGCCGCGGCACCTTGTGGGCCGACATCCAGCCCCGGCAACCGGTCGCCGCGCTCGCCGCCAAGGTCGAGCGCGCCTGCCTCGCCGCCGGCCTCGAGCCCGAGCACCGCGCCTACCACCCGCACATCACGCTGGCCCGCTTCAACCGCCACAGCGCCGCCGCCGCGCAGGCATTCCTCAACCGCAACCGAACTCTCGCCACGCCGCCGTTCGCGGTAACCAGCTTTATCCTCTACGAAAGCCACCTCACCCGCCACGGCCCCCATTATGAGGTTGTGGCGGACTATCCGCTGGTTTGAAAACCGCCCTCGCGACCCCATTTAGCTCGGCCGCGTTGACCTTCGCGCAGGCCTTGCATAATTAGAACATAGCTGGAACAAACACGCCTTATGCTGACCCACATTTCCGTTCGAGGCGCGCGCGAGCACAACCTCAAAGGCGTCCACGTCGAGATTCCGCGCGAGAGCCTGACGGTGATCACCGGCTTGTCGGGGTCTGGCAAGTCGAGCCTCGCCTTCGACACCATTTATGCCGAGGGCCAGCGGCGCTACGTCGAGAGCCTGTCCGCCTACGCCCGCCAGTTCCTCGAGATGATGCACAAGCCCGACGTCGAGCATATCGACGGCCTCAGCCCTGCCATCTCGATCGAGCAGAAAACCACGTCGCGCAACCCGCGCTCGACCGTCGCCACGGTCACCGAAATCTACGATTACATGCGGCTGCTGTGGGCGCGGGTCGGCGTGCCTTATTCGCCGGCGACGGGCCTGCCGATCAGCGCCCAGACGGTCAGCCAGATGGTCGACCGCACCATGCAGTTGCCCGAAGGCAGCCGTCACTTCCTCCTCGCCCCGGTCGTGCGCGGCCGCAAGGGCGAATATCGCAAGGAGCTCGCCGAGTGGCAGAAGGCCGGCTTCACCCGCGTCCGCATCGACGGCGAATTCCACGACATCGACGCGGCGCCAGCGTTGGACAAGAAATATGTCCACGACATCGAGGTGGTGGTCGACCGCATTGTCATTCGAGGAGGTATCGAAGCACGATTAGCCGACAGCTTTGAGACCGCCCTCAAGCTGGCCGAGGGCCTCGCCTACCTCGACCCCGCCGATCCAGTCGAAGTTACTGATAAGGATGCACAATCCGGCATGAAGCTCGATTATGGCGCGGCCGGCCGCATCACTTTCTCGGAGAAATTCGCCTGTCCCGTTTCGGGCTTCACCATCGCCGAGATCGAGCCCCGGCTGTTCAGCTTCAACGCCCCGCAAGGCGCCTGCCCGGCGTGCGACGGGCTCGGCGAGAAGATGATCTTCGACGAGGACCTCGTCGTCCCCAACCACAGCCTGTCGATCGCCAAGGGCGCGGTCGTCCCCTGGGCCAAGTCGCAGCCGCCCTCGCCTTATTACATGCAGGTCCTCTCCAGCCTCGCCCGGGCGTATGATTTCGAGCTGACCACGCCATGGGCCGACCTCGCATCAGAAGCCCGCGACGTGGTTCTCCACGGCACCAAAGGCAAACCGGTCACGCTTCGGTTCGTCGACGGCCGCAAATCGTACGAGGTCAAGAAGCCGTTCGAAGGCGTCCTCGGCAATCTGGCGCGGCGCATGCTCGCCACCGAATCCGCGTGGATGCGCGAGGAGCTCAGCCGCTACCAGTCGAGCCACCCGTGCGAAACCTGCGGCGGCGCCCGCCTCCGCCCCGAACCGCTCTCGGTCAAGATCGCCGGCGAGGACATTTCGCTCTCGACCCGCCGCAGCGTCGCCGAAGCGCTCAAATGGTTCAGCAACCTCGAGCCCAAACTCACCCCGCAGCAGCAGGAAATCGCCCGCGTTATCCTCAAGGAAATCAACGAGCGCCTCGGCTTCTTGCACAATGTCGGGCTCGATTACCTCCACCTCGACCGCACCAGCGGCACTTTGTCGGGCGGCGAAAGCCAGCGCATCCGCCTCGCCAGCCAGATCGGCTCGGGCCTGTCGGGCGTGCTCTACGTCCTCGACGAGCCCTCGATCGGCCTCCACCAGAAGGACAATGACCGCCTGCTCGAGACATTGAAGCGCCTGCGCGGTCTCGGCAATACGGTGCTGGTGGTCGAGCATGACGAGGAAGCGATCCGCACCGCCGACCATGTCATCGACATGGGCCCCGGCGCCGGCGTCCACGGCGGCCACGTGGTCTGCGCCGGCACGCTCGCCGACCTCCTCGCCTGCAAGGACAGCCTCACCGCCGATTACCTCACCGGCCGCCGCCAGATCCCCCTCCGCGAAAAACGCCGCAAGGGCACAGGCAAGAAGGTCACCGTCACCGGCGCCACCGCCAACAACCTCGCCAACGTCACCGCCGCCTTCCCGCTCGGCACGTTCACTTGCGTCACCGGCGTCAGCGGCAGCGGCAAGTCCTCCCTGACCATCGACACGCTCTACGCCGCCGCCGCGCGCACCTTGAACGGCGCCCGCATCCTCGCCGGCCGCCACGACAAGGTCACCGGCCTCGAATGGCTCGATAAAGTCATCGACATCGACCAGTCGCCGATCGGCCGCACCCCGCGCAGCAACCCCGCCACCTACACCGGCGCCTTCACCCAGATCCGCGACTGGTTCGCCGGCCTGCCCGAGAGCCTGGC
>JBDSNQ010000203.1:0-4701 GCA_039915275.1 Sphingomicrobium sp. | reverse complement strand
TTCTCGATCGCCAGATCCTGGCCGAACACGACGCGTTTGAGGTCCGCCTCAAGATGTTCAAGCACCTGCTTGTCGTCGGCCGATACCGATTTGGGCGGGATTCGCGCGATGGTCGCAACCACCGCTTCGATTTCCTTGGTGGTGATGATCTTCTTGCGGCGCGACGGCGGCACCAGCATCTGCATCGCGCCAACCTCGTCGATCACGTCGATCGCCTTGTCGGGCAGCTTGCGGTCGTGGATGTAGCGGGCGGAGAGCTCGACCGCCGACTTGATCGCGTCGGGCGTGTAGCGAACCTTGTGGTGACCCTCGAACGACGAGCGCAGCCCGGCGATGATCTTGATCGTGTCCTCGATCGTCGGCTCGTTGACGTCGATCTTCTGGAACCGGCGCAGCAAAGCGCGGTCCTTTTCGAAATGGTTGCGGAATTCCTTGTAGGTGGTCGAACCGATGCAGCGGATCGCGCCCGATGACAAAGCGGGCTTGAGCAGGTTCGACGCGTCCATCGCCCCGCCGCTGGTCGCGCCGGCCCCGATCACGGTGTGGATCTCGTCGATGAACAGGATCGCATGCTCGAGCTTCTCGAGCTCGTTGACGACCGATTTCAGACGCTCCTCGAAGTCGCCGCGGTAGCGCGTGCCGGCGAGCAAAGCGCCCATGTCGAGCGCGTAGATCACGGCGGGCAGCAACACCTCGGGCACGTCGCCTTCGATGATCTTGCGCGCCAAACCCTCGGCAATCGCGGTTTTGCCGACGCCGGGATCGCCGACATAGAGCGGGTTGTTCTTCGAGCGGCGGCAGAGAATCTGGACGGTGCGGTCGACCTCGGCCATGCGGCCGATCAGCGGATCGACCTTGCCAGCCCGCGCCTTCTCGTTGAGGTCGACGGTGAACTGTTTGAGCGCGCTTTCTTTTTTGCCTTCGCTTTTGTCGGCCTTCTCCTCGGGCGGGCTGACATCTCGCGCCTCGCTTGGCGTGTCGCCCTTGCCGACGCCGTGGCTGATGTAGGTCACCGCATCCAGCCGGCTCATGTCCTGCTGCTGGAGGAAATAGACCGCATAGCTTTCGCGCTCGGAGAATAGAGCGACGAGGACGTTGGCGCCGGTCACTTCGTCGCGGCCCGAGGACTGGACGTGGAGGATGGCGCGCTGGACGACGCGCTGGAAGCCGCTGGTCGGCGTCGGGTCGGTGCCATTGTCGGCGACCAAAGCGCCAAGCTCATTGTCGAGATAGGCTTTGACGCTGGAGCGCAGATCGTCGCGGCTGACGCCGCAGGCCGCCATCACCTTGGACGCATGCTCGTCGTCGACCAGCGCGATCAGGAGATGCTCGAGCGTGGCATATTCGTGCCGGCGCTTGCTGGCTTCGCCCAGCGCGTTGTGGAGGGTTTGTTCAAGTTCGCGAGCGAAACTGGGCATTTAGTTGGGTCTCCCCGCCCGCTCCCAAAGTGGCGGGCGTCGACCCCAATGTCATACGGCGAGGCCCCCTAATCAAGGGTCAATCACTGGCCGGCCGCGTCATTCGAGGTGAATTATTGCCGCTTGAACAGCTCTTCGGCGGCCGAGCGGTGCTTGGTGACGCGGTCGATGTGCGCCTCAACCCGCGCGATTTCTTGCTTGAGCGCGGCGATTCGCTCGTGGAGTTCGGCGATCGAAATCGGGTCGAGGTCCTGCTTGCCAAGCTCGGTCAGCGGGTCCTTGGGCTTGTCGGGAAACAGGTCATCGAGATCCATGGTGGGTGAATCGTTGACCGGCGGCGCCGCGCTGTCAATAAGCTGCCGCCCAAGTGACCAGCGATATCCCTTCCACCATGACAGCGATCGAGGCGCCCGAGCCCGGCGGCCCGGAAGCGTTGACGTTGGTCGAGCGGCCGGTGCCCAAGCCAGGCTCCGGCGAAGTGCTGATCGAGGTCGCGGCGGCGGGGGTCAACCGGCCCGATATCCTCCAGCGCATGGGGCTGTACGCGCCGCCGGCGGGCGCTTCGCCGATCCTCGGGCTGGAGGTCGCCGGAACCATCGTGGCGGCGGGCGCCCATGTCGAAGCGCTAGTTGGCGAACGCGTCTGCGCTTTGGTCGCGGGCGGTGGCTATGCCGAATATTGCGTGGCGCCGGCTGGCACCTGCCTGCCGGTTCCGGAAGTGCTGACCATGGTCGAGGCGGCGGCGATGCCCGAGACTTTGTTCACTGTGTGGGTCAATCTGTTCGAGCGGGGCTTTGCCGCCGATGGCGATGCGGTGCTGGTTCACGGTGGCACCAGCGGCATTGGGACGATGGCGATTGCGCTCGGCAAGCTGTTCGGGCTGACCGTGATCGTGACCTGTGGGACGGACGAGAAATGCGCCCGGGCGGTGGAGATCGGGGCGGCGCACGCGATCAACTACAAAACGCAGGACTTCGTCGAGGAAGTGCAGCGGCTGACCGGCGGAGCCGGCGTCGCGGTCGTGCTCGACATGGTCGGCGGCGACTATCTGCCGCGCAACCTCGCCGCGCTGGCCGACGACGGGCGGCACGTGTCGATTGCTTTCCAGCGCGGGGCCAAGGCGGAAGTGACGATCCCCGACATCATGCGGCGCAGGCTGACCCTCACCGGATCGACGCTGCGGCCGCGCTCGGTCGGGTTCAAGACCATGGTCGCCGACGAGATCGCGCGGACGGTGTGGCCCTATGTCGAGGGCGGACGGTTGAAGCCGGTGATCGACCGGGTGTTTCCGCTGGATGAAGCGGCGGACGCTCACCGGCGGATCGAAGCGGGCGAGCATGTCGGGAAGATTGTGCTTAAGCTGCGCTAGTTTGGGCGCAAGGGGCGGGAAGCGCGCGGTGATGGATTGCGGCAGGGACAGGGCTCACCAACCGGAGCACCATGATGTCTTTCACCGTCCGCGGCCTTTCGCCGGAACCATTCGTGCCGCTCTACGAGCTTGGCGATGATGCATTGGCCGCCCGCCTCGCGCGGCGGGTAGTGGTCGATGGGAGCGGATTTCCCGAGCGGATCGAGATGCGTGACGCGCGAATTGGCGAGACACTGTTGCTGGTCAATTTCGAGCACCAGGACGCCGACACGCCCTATCGCTCGTCGCACGCGGTTTATGTGCGGGAGGGCGCGACCGAAAGCTGGTCGGGGGATCATTTGCCCGAAGTGATACGCAAGCGGTTGTTGTCGCTGAGGGGGTTCTCGGTCGACGGGTCGATGATCGACGCCGATGTGGTCGAGGGCCGCGATGCCGAGGCGCTAATCGAGCATTTGTTCGAGGATCCCGCGGTCGCTTATATCCACGCCCATTACGCCAAGCCCGGCTGTTACGCGGCGCGGATCAATCGCGCTTAGTTGCTTGCCCTGAGGGGCCGAGGGGACTACATCAGAACTTCAGCGGCCGCTCCGAAAGGGGCGGCCCTATTCATTTCTATTGGAGTTCAAATACCGTGGCGCAGCCCCTCATGCCGCATGCGACCGCCGCCTGGCTGGTCGAAAACACCTCGCTGACATTCGAGCAGATCGCCGAATTCTGCGGGCTTCATATCCTCGAAATCCAGGCCATCGCCGACGACACCGCGGCGACCAAGCTGACCGGACGCGACCCGATCCGCGCCGGCGAGCTGACCAACGCCGAGATCGATAAGGGCCAGGCCGACCCCGAATATAGCCTGACGATGCACAAGGAGCCGGACCCGGTCCGCCGCACCAAGGGGCCGCGCTACACCCCGGTCAGCAAGCGCCAGGACAAGCCCGACGGCATCAACTGGATCATCCGCAATCATCCCGAGGTCAGCGACGGCCAGATCAGCAAGCTGATCGGCACCACGCGCACGACCATCGCCGCGATCCGCGAGCGCAGCCATTGGAACATGGCCAATATACAACCCAAGGACCCGGTGACGCTGGGCTTGACCAGCCAGCGCGAACTGGACGCGGCGATCGCCAAGGCGGCCAAGGCGGCGGGCACGCCGGCCTATGTCGACACCACGCTCGACAGCGACCGGCTGGCCTTGATTGAGGAGCTGCGCGCCGAGCGCGTTCAGCACCACCGCGATGCCGAAGCGGCGCTGGCCGCGGCCGAAGCTGGCGAGGCGGGCGAACTGGCGTCGGACGAGATCGTTCCCGGCATCAAGGACCCGTTCAAACGTTCGCCAGCCTAAGCGCGCAAAGCTTGATTCAGCCGGATTAGGGGGTCAAAGCTGCCGTGATGGACGCCGCCGAACCCGCGATTGAGCTCAGCTTCGAGGATGCGCTGGCCGAGCTAGATCAGATCGTGAAGACACTCGAGCAGGGCAGTGTGCCGCTCGATGAGTCGATCGCGCTCTACCAGCGCGGCGATCGCTTGAAGCGTCATTGCGAGACGCGGTTGAAAGCGGCGCAGGCGCGGATCGAGCAGATCGCGTTCGGCGCCGACGGCAAGCCATCGGGCGTGACTCCGTTCGATGGCAGTTGAACTGATCGACCGTGCCCGCGCGGATTTCGAGGCCGAATCCAACCGCCTGTCGGCCGAGATCGACAGCTTTTTCACTCGACTGCTCGAACCGCCCGGAGACGCCCGCGACCGCCTCTACGAAGCGATGTGCCACGCCACAGTCGGCGGCGGCAAGCGGCTCCGCCCGCTGCTGATCAGCGCCGCCGCGCAATTGTTCGCGATCAATCCCGAGCGCGCTTTGAGGGTCGGGGCGGCGATCGAGGCGATCCACGTTTACTCGCTGATCCACGACGATCT
>JBDSNQ010000087.1:0-7194 GCA_039915275.1 Sphingomicrobium sp. | reverse complement strand
TATGACCATACGCACCGGTGGCCAAATCCTCGTCGATCAGCTCCGACTGCAGGGCTGCGACCGCATTTTCACCGTTCCGGGCGAGAGTTTCCTCGCGGTGCTCGACGCGCTCCACGACACGCCGGAGATCGACCTCACCGTCTGCCGGCAGGAAGGCGGGGTGGCTTACATGGCCGACGCCGACGGCAAGATGACCGGCCGCCCGGGCGTCGCCTTCGTCACCCGCGGCCCGGGCGCGACCAACGCCTCCGCCGGGGTCCACGTCGCCTTCCAGGATTCGACCCCGATGATCCTGTTCGTCGGCGACCTCGACCGCGCCGACAAGGACCGCGAAGGCTTCCAGGAGATCGACTTTCCCGCGTTCTTCGCTCCCATTTCCAAATGGGCGGCGCGGATCGACGATGCGCGGCGCATCCCCGAATATGTTGCGCGAGCATATCGCGTCGCCACCGCCGGCCGCCCCGGACCGGTCGTGCTCGCCATCCCCGAGGACATGTTGCGCGATGAGGTCGACGTGCCTGACCGCCCGCCTGTGCCGCCGCTATGCGAATCGCCCGACCCCGGCGCGGTCCAGGCGCTGTTCGAATTGTTGAAGGAAGCGACCGACCCCGTCGCGATCGTCGGCGGCGCCGACTGGAGCCCGCGCGCCGCGCACCATTTCGCTACCTTCGCCCACCGCCACGGCATTCCGGTCGCCGCCGCCTTCCGCCGCCAGGATGCGATCTGTAACAGCTGCGGCGTCTACGCCGGCAACTTGGGCTACGGCCCCAACCCCAAGCTCCTGCAGCGCATCCGCGACGCCGATTTGCTGCTGGTCGTCGGCCCCCGCCTCGGCGAGGCGACCACCGACGGCTACAAACTGGTCACCCCCGACCACCCCGGCCAGACCCTGGTCCACGTCCACCCCGACCCCAATGAGCTTGGCCGCGTCTATCACGCCGATTTGCCGATCTGCGCCGACATGCGCGAATTCGCGGAAGTCATCGCCGACTGGCACGACCCCGACCTCGTGCGTTTCGGCTGTGGCGAAGAAGCGCACAAAGAGTGGCTGGAGTGGAGCGAGCCAGCCCCGCGTAAGGGGGTAAAACTGGACCTCGGCCCGTGCGTTAAGGCGATGCGCGAGCGGCTCCCCAAAAATACCATCATTTGCAACGGCGCCGGCAATTTCTCGGGCTGGTGGCACCGTTATTGGCGCTACGGCGTGATGCCGACCCAACTCGCCCCGACCAGCGGTACCATGGGCTATGGCCTCCCCGCCGCCGTCGCTGCAGCGTTGCGTTTCAAGGACCGGCCGGTGGTGTGCATCTCGGGCGACGGCGATTTCCTGATGAACGGTCAGGAACTGGCGACGGCGGCGGCGCGCGGGCTCGACCTGTTGGTGATCCTCGTCGACAATGGCAGTTACGGCACCATCCGCATGCACCAGGAGCGCGATTACCCGAAGCGCATCTCGGGCACCGACCTCGCCAACCCCGACTTCGCGGCGCTGGCTCGCGCTTACGGCGGCTTGGCGGAAACGGTCGAGCGGACCGCGGATTTCGTACCCGCGTTCGACCGCGCGCTCGGTCAGAGTGGCATTCGCCTGCTGCATTTGAAAACCGACGTCGAGCAGATCAGCAATCAGACCACGATCTCGAAGTTACGCGAAAGGAAAATAAAAACCTAGCTTAGGTCGTCAAACATATCTTTAGTTTTGCTCGATTTCGACCAGTTCCTTACGATCTGTGAATCTCGCTTGTTAAATACGAGTAGAACAGTTTCCAAATTAGGAAGGTGCTCCTCTACAATTTTGCTGAGTGAATTGGTCATTTTATTCCCTATTATTTTGAAGGTATCTTTCTAATACGCCCATATATAGCGGCAAGTTGCTGATTATATTAGAGTTTAATCCATCTTGGACAAAAAATTTCAATGCGTAGAGACTGTTACCGCGGATCTTAGAGCCCAAACGGATAAGTCTCATCTTCGCCCAGCCGGCGAATCTGGGCGAGCGGCCGCTCAAACGCGCGGTAGGTCATCACTCCAGCCCGCCTCGCCGATCAGTGGGACGAAGCGTACTTCGCCGAGGCTCTCGCGTTCGATCCGGCCATCGGCATGTTTGGTCAGCTTGACCAATTGCTGGACCCAGCCCCGCCCGCCGACCGGCATCACCAGCCGCCCGCCCGGCGCCAGCTGGTCGATCAGGGCGGGCGGAACGTCGCGTCCGGCCGCCGCGACGAGGATAGCGTTATATGGCGCGCCCCGGGCCCAGCCGCGCGTGCCGTCCCCGTCAACGATCAGGACATTGTGATAGTCAAGCCGCTCCATCCGCTCGGGCGCCAATTCCGCCAGCTCGGCCTTGCGCTCGATGGCGATCACCTCGCCGGCCATGCCGCCGATCACCGCCGCGGCATAGCCCGACCCGGCGCCGACCTCGAGCACCCGGTCATTTGCGCCAATCCCGGCTGCATCGATCATCAGCGCGACGATATAGGGCTGCGAAATTGTCTGCCCGGCCTCAATCGGCAGCGGGTGGTCGTCATAAGCCTGGCTGGCATATTCGGGCGCAACGAACGCCTCGCGCGGCACGTGGCGGAACGCGTCGAGCAGAGCCGGCCCGCATATCCCGCGCGCGACGATCTGCCGCTCGATCATCTGCTCGCGAAGCTCGACGAAATCTGTCATCTTGCCGCCTCGCCGACAGCAATATGCGATCAGAGGGGCCGTTCCAAATGACTGCGACCGACACCGTGTTCGCCGGTTCCATCCCGGGTCTTTACGACCGTTATATGGGGCCGATGGTTTTCGCGCCTTATGCCGAGGTCGTCGCGGCCCGCGCGCAGGCGCTCCAGCCGGCCCGGATCCTCGAAACCGCCGCCGGCACTGGGATCGTCACCGCCGCCTTGCACGCCGCGATGCCGGACGCCGAGATCGTCGCCACCGACTTGAACCAGGCGATGGTCGACTTCGCCGCCGGCCGCATCCGCTCGGACCACGTCACCTTTCTCGCCGCCGACGCGCAGCAACTCCCCTTCCCCGACGCCAGCTTCGACCTTGTCGCCTGCCAGTTCGGGGTGATGTTCTTTCCCGACAAGATCCTCGCCAACGCCGAGGCACGGCGCGTGCTGCGCGAAGGTGGCCATTATTTGCTCGTCATCTGGGACAGAATCGATCGCAACCTCGCCACCAAGGTCGCCGGCGCCGCGGTCGCCGCGCTGTTCCCCGATGACGCGGCCGCTTTCTATGAACGTGTCCCGTTCCGCTATCACGATCGCGCGGTGATCGAGGGCGATCTGCGCAGCGCCGGATTCACCGCCATCGCGTTCGAAACCATCGAACTCCGTAGCCGCGCCCCCTCGGCCCGCGATGCCGCCATCGGCTTTTGCCAGGGCACACCGATGCGCGCGGAACTCGAAAAACGCGGCCCCAACGCGCTCGAACAGGCGACTGACGCCGCAACGCAGGCGCTTGAACAATTCGAAGGCCCCGACGGCTTCGACGCACCGATGTCAGCGCACATCGTCGTCGCGACTAAATAATCCCGGCAAGCGGACTGCTGGGATCGGCATAGAGCCGCTTCTGCATCCGGCCCGCGAGATAGGCCATCCGCCCGGCCTCGACCGCCGCCTTCATCGCCCGCGCCATCAGCACCGGGTCCTTGGCTTCGGCGATGGCGGTGTTCATCAGCACCCCGTCGCAGCCCAGCTCCATCGCTTCGGCGGCGTCGCTCGCGGTGCCGACCCCGGCGTCGACCAGCACCGGCACTTTCGCGCCTTCGACGATCAGCCGGATCGTGACCAAATTCTGCAACCCCAGCCCCGATCCGATCGGCGCGCCCAGCGGCATAATCGCCACCGCGCCCATATCCTCCAGCCGCCGCGCCGCGATCGGGTCGTCGGCGCAATAGACCATCGGCTCGAACCCCTCCTTGGCCAATATCTCGGTCGCCCGCAGCGTCTCGACCATGTCGGGATACAGCGTCTTGGCCTCGCCCAGCACTTCCAGTTTGACCAAAGTCCAGCCGCCCGCCTCGCGCGCCAGCCGCAACGTGCGGATCGCCTCCTCGCCGGTGAAACAGCCGGCCGTGTTGGGCAAATAGGTGATGATCTTGGGGTCGATGAAGTCGGTCAGCATCGGCTGCTTGGGGTCGGCGATGTTGACCCGCCGAACCGCGACCGTGACGATCTCCGCCCCCGACGCCGCGACCGCCGCGGCATTGTCCTCGAAGCTCTTATACTTCCCCGTCCCGACGATCAGCCGCGACGTGAACGTCCGCCCGGCGACGGTCCAGGTGTCGGCCTTGATGTCCTGCTGCGCCGTCACTCACCCGCCTCCGACAAAATGCACGACTTCATAGGTGTCACCATCCTCGACCGGCACCTCGGCCAGGC
This sequence comes from Sphingomicrobium sp., assembly GCA_039915275.1. Lineage (GTDB taxonomy): Bacteria > Pseudomonadota > Alphaproteobacteria > Sphingomonadales > Sphingomonadaceae > Sphingomicrobium. The sequence continues at coordinate 2,824 of JBDSNQ010000087.1, read as the reverse complement.
TGGCGCGCGGCACCACTTCCAAATTGCGCTCGACCGCCACGCGCAGCGGATCGAGCCCCAATTCGCCGAGCATTTGCGCTATGCTCAACCCGTGCCGCACGCGGCGCTGCTCGCCGTTGACTCGGATTTCCAGGCTCTGTTGGGCATCGTTGAACATTGACAAAGAGCAGATAGGAAGGTCCACGGCCAAGCGCAAATGAAGAGCCAGACTCAATGAGGGAACCTTCGCCAATGGCTGAACCGGGCAAAAGCCAAGCTAAGGAATCATCGATGCGGATCGATGCCAGGCTGGTGCAGGAGCTGGCCGACCTTCTTACCAAAAATGGCCTGACCGAGATCGAAGTCGAGGACGGCGACCGCAAGATCAAGGTCTGCCGCGACCTTGTTCCGGCTGCGCCACCGCCCGCCGCGGCGGCTGCGACGCCTGCGCCCACCGCCAAGGGCCAGCCTGCCGCCCCGCCGCCTGAGGAAATTTCGGGCGAGATCGTCAAGTCGCCGATGGTCGGCACCGCTTTCCTCTCGGCCGAGCCCGGCGCGGATCCATTCATCGCCGTCGGCAAGCCGGTCAAGGCCGGCGACACTTTGCTGATCATTGAGGCGATGAAGGTCATGAACCCGATCACCGCGCCCACCGCCGGCGTGATCAAGAAGATCATGGTCGCCGACGCCCAGCCGGTCGAGTTCGACCAGCCAATGGTGATCATCGGCTGATGCCAATCAAGAAGCTGCTGATTGCCAACCGCGGCGAGATCGCGCTCAGGATTCACCGCGCGTGCCACGAAATGGGCATCAAGACGGTCGCTGTGCACTCGACCGCCGACGCCGACGCGATGCACGTCCGGCTGGCCGACGAAACGGTCTGCATCGGCCCGCCATCGGCCACGGACTCCTACCTCAACATCCCCAACATCATTTCGGCGGCCGAGGTCGTCCACGCCGACGCGATCCACCCTGGCTACGGTTTCCTGTCCGAAAACGCGCAGTTCGCCGAGATCGTCGAGCTCCACAACATCATCTTCGTCGGCGCCAAACCCGAACATATCCGCACCATGGGCGACAAGATCGAGGCCAAGCGCACCGCCGCCACGCTCGGCCTGCCGCTGGTCCCCGGCTCCGATGGCCCGCTGACCAATATCGCCGATGCCCGCAAGGTCGCCAAGAAGGTCGGCTTTCCGGTGCTGATCAAGGCCGCGTCGGGCGGCGGCGGGCGCGGCATGAAGGTGGTGACGTCCGAAGACCAATTGGAAAGCCTGATGAGCCAGGCCGCGTCCGAAGCCCGCTCGGCGTTCGGCGACGACACCATCTACCTCGAAAAATATCTCGCCGACCCGCGCCATATCGAATTCCAGGTGTTCGGCGACGGCGCCGGCAACGCCATCCACATCGGCGAGCGCGACTGCTCGATCCAGCGCCGCCACCAGAAATTGCTCGAGGAAGCACCGTCGCCGGTGATCAGCGCCGAACAGCGCGCGCACATGGGCGGAGTGGTCGCCAAGGCGATGGCCGACATGAGCTATCGCGGCGCCGGCACCATCGAATTCCTCTACGAGAATGGGGAGTTCTACTTCATCGAAATGAATACAAGGCTCCAGGTTGAGCATCCGGTGACCGAGATGATCAGCGGTTTGGACCTGGTCCGCGAACAGATCCGCGTCGCCAGCGGCCAGGGCCTGTCGTGCCGCCAGGACGAAGTCCGCCTCCACGGCCACGCCATCGAGTGCCGCATCAACGCCGAGGACCCGGTGACCTTCGCGCCCTCGCCCGGCACGGTGACCAATTATGTCGCCCCCGGCGGCATGCACGTGCGGGTCGATAGCGGGCTCTACACCGGCTACCGCGTGCCGCCTTATTACGACAGTTTGATCGCCAAGCTGGTCGTCTACGGCTCGACCCGCGAGCGCTGCATCATGCGCCTCCGCCGGGCGCTCGAGGAGTTCCTGGTCGAGGGCATGAAGACCACCATCCCGCTCCACCAGCAGATCGTCCGCGATCCCGAGTTCCTCGCCGGCAATTACACCATCAAATGGCTCGAAAAGTGGCTCGAAGCGCAGCAGGCGGCGGACTGAAAACTTTCGCCGGCGCGCGCGTTTGCATAAACGAGGCGCGCATGGCTTATCGAGCTGCGGATAACCCTGACCGGATGAAAGCGCTTGGCGGCGTGGCGGTGGTGCACGCCGCGCTGGCGGCGATCATCCTCTCGGGCCTGACCGTCCACACCGTCACCCGGACCGTCGAGCAGCTCAAGACCTTCGATATCCGCGAAGTCCCCCCGCCTCCGCCGCCTGTTCCCAAGGTGAGCGCGGCGGGCAGGAAGGCGCTGCCATCGCCGGTCGCAGCGCCGCTGCCCCGGATCGTCATCCCTTACCAGCCGCCGGTCGTCGCCGCCCGCATCGCCTCGACCGGAAGCGCGGCCTCCGCCGGTGCGGCGACAGCCGGTAACGGGACCGGGGCCGGGCCTGGCGACGGCACCGGCGATTTCTCGGGATACACACCGGCGCGGCTGCTCCGGAACCTGACCCGCGGCGATTACCGCCTCATTGCCGGCGACCGAATGCCGCGCGGGCGAGCAATGGTGGCGCTGCGCATCGAACCCAGCGGGCAACCGACCAACTGCAAGATCGTCCGCTCAAGCGGCGACTCAATGGTCGATGGACAGCTCTGCCCATTGATCACGCAGCGTCTCTATTTCCGGCCCGCGCTCGATGCGTCGGGGCGCCCGATCGCTTATCAGCTGCAGTACGTCGCCACTTGGGATTTGTGACCGCCTAGCGGCTCGCCAGCCGGCGCCCGTCGAGCCCGTAGACATCGTCGAAATAGACGATCG
>JBDSNQ010000232.1:0-3350 GCA_039915275.1 Sphingomicrobium sp. | reverse complement strand
ATCGGCCTGGTGCCGCAGGAATTGACCACCGATGCATTCGAAAGCGTGCTGTCCACCGTCAGCTTCAGCCGCGGCCTCTATGGCAAGCCGCGCGACCCGGCCAAAATCGAGGCCCTGCTCAAGCAATTGTCGCTGTGGGACAAGCGCAAGGCCAAGATGATGGAGCTGTCGGGGGGCATGAAGCGCCGGGTGATGATCGCCAAGGCATTGAGCCACGAGCCCGATATATTGTTCCTCGACGAGCCGAGCGCGGGCGTCGACGTCGAGCTGCGCCGCGACATGTGGGACGTGGTCCGTAAGCTCAGGTCGGCCGGCACGACCATCATCCTCACCACCCATTATATCGAGGAAGCCGAGGAGATGGCCGACCGCGTCGGGGTCATCAGTCACGGCGAATTGATCGCGATCGACGAGAAGCAGGCGCTGATGGCGCGGATGGGCAAGAAGACGCTCGAAGTGGTGCTGGCCGAGCCGATGGCGGCGGTGCCGGACGCGCTCGCCGACTGGGATTTGACGCTGACCGGTGACGGTCATTTGCTCCATTACCAATTCGATCGCCACGCGGAGCGCACCGGCATCGCTTCGCTGATGCGCGCGCTGGCCGACCTCCACATCGGCTATAAGGATCTGTCGACGCGGCAATCGAGCCTCGAGGATATTTTCGTCGAGCTGATCCATAACCGGAGGTCGGCGGCATGATGAACGGCCACGGCGTCGCCGCCATCTATCGCTTTGAAATGGCCCGGGCCGGCCGCACCTTGTGGCAGAGCCTGGTCGCGCCGGTGATCACCACCGCGCTCTATTTCGTGGTCTTCGGCTCGGCCATCGGCAGCCGCATGTCGCCGATGAGCGGGGTCCATTTCGGCAGTTTCATCGTGCCCGGCCTGACCCTGCTGTCGGTGTTCATGCAGTCGATCTTCAACGCCAGCTTCGGCATCTATTTCCCCAAGTTCACCGGGACAATCTACGAGCTTCTCTCGGCCCCGATTTCGAGCCTTGAGGCGGTCCTCGCTTATGTCGGCGCGGCGGTCACCAAATCGATGGTGCTGGCGCTGATCACGCTCGCCACCGCGACCCTGTTCGTAGACGTCCGGGTCGACCATCCCTTGCTGATGATCCTGTTCTTGGCGGCGATCACCACCGGTTTCTGCCTGCTTGGTTTCGTGATCGGCATCTGGGCACAGAATTTCGAGCAATTGCAGATCGTGCCGATGCTGGTGATCACCCCGATGACCTTCCTCGGCGGCGCCTTCTATTCGGTCAACGCGCTGGCCGAGCCGTGGCGCACGGTGACCCTGTTCAACCCGGTGGTCTATCTGATCAGCGGCTTCCGCTGGACATTCTACTCGGTCGCCGACGTGCCATTATGGTCGAGCGTCGCGGTCATGGCCGCGATCATCGCCGTCTGCCTCGCCGCCATCGCCGGGATTTTCAAGACCGGGTACCGGCTCAAGAAGTAGGCTCGCGCGCGGCCCCTTGCGAAGCTGGGTCACGAGGCATAACGAGCGGCCGATGCCGCGAGCGGAAAATCGGGGCGAAAACAGGGGATGACGATGGGCAAGCTGTTCGACAATTTGTTGCTGGTGCTGGCGATCGGCTTTGGCCTCGCGCTGGCGTTGATGGCCGCCGAGCACGCCCAGACGCTGAGCGCCGAGGCGGTACTGCGCTGGCTCCACGTGTTCTTCGGCATCACCTGGATCGGACTGCTCTATTATTTCAACTTCGTGCAAATCCCGGTGATGCCGACCATCCCCGCCGAATTGAAGCCCGGCGTGTCCAAATATATCGCCCCCAAGGCGTTATTCTATTTTCGCTGGGGCGCCGCGTTCACCGTACTGAGCGGCCTCTCGCTGGCGTGGGTCAAGAATTATTTGGTCGAGGCGCTGACGCTTCGCGACGGGTTTGAGCTGATCGGGATCGGCATGTGGCTGGCGCTGATCATGGCGGTCAATGTGTGGGTGATCATCTGGCCGAACCAGCAGCGGGTGCTCGGGCTGGTCACGGCGGACGATGCGAGCAAGGCCAAATCGGCGCGGACGGCGCTGGTCGCGTCGCGCACCAACGTCCTGCTGTCGATCCCGATGCTCTACGCGATGGCGACCTACCAGACGCTCGGGAGCTAAGCGGCAGTATCCTGCAGCTTGTGGCGCTTGAGGGCGTGGCGCAGCTGGTCGTAGCTTAGCCCAAGCGCGGTCGCGGTTGCGCGCTGGTTGAAGCGGTTGCGGGCCAGCGCCTCTTCCAGCAGCGCTCGCTCATAAGCGGTAACGGCGGAGCGGAAGTCATTGGCCGGGGCGCTCGCGGCGGGCGCGGCGATCACCGCCGCAAGCTCGTCCGACATCGGTGTCGGCCGCGGTGGCGGCCGGTCGGCGCTGACCCAGGGCGATTCGAATGGGTCGAACTGGACCTGGTCGATCTCCCGCTCGGGGTCCTCGGCGCGGTACACGGCGCGTTCGACCACGTTGCGCAATTCGCGGACATTGCCCGGCCACGGATAGGCCTCGAGCTCGGCCACCAGCCGCGACGTAAATCCCGGCCAGTTGGGCCAATCGAGCTCGACCGCCATGCGCCGGCCGAAATATTCGGACAGCAGCGGAATGTCGCCGCTTCGCGCCCGCAATGGCGGCAAGGTCACCACCTCGAACGACAGCCGGTCGAGGAGATCGGCGCGGAACCGGCCCTGGTCGACCAGCCCGGGCAAATGCTCGTTGGTCGCGGCGACAATCCGCACGTCGACCGAGATCGGCTTGGACGCGCCGATCCGCGTCACTTCGCCATATTCGACCGCGCGCAGCAGCCGGTCCTGCGCCGGCGACGACAGGGTCGCCAGTTCGTCGAGGAACAACGTGCCGCCGTCAGCCTCCTCGAAGCGGCCGTGGCGGGTCTTGGAGGCGCCGGTGAAGCTGCCCGCTTCATGGCCGAACAGCTCGGCTTCAATCAGATTCTCGGGCAGAGCGGCGCAGTTCATCGTCACCAGCGGGCCCGACCAGCGCGGCGACAGATGGTGCAGACGCTCGGCGATCAGTTCCTTGCCGGTCCCGCGCTCGCCGATGACCAGCACCGGGCGGTTGAGCGGCGCGGCGCGGCTGGCGCGCTCGACCGCATCGAGAAACGCGAGGCTTGACCCGACGAATTGGTTTGACCGCTCCACTATGCTGACTGTTGGTGTTAAACCCCATGTCTTGGCAAGATATTTCCGATGTTCGCGAGGCGGAAATCGTCCGATTATACGGGTTTCCGGCGTTTCTCGAAAGCTGGCACGCCTCTTGTATATGATATTGGGTACACAGGGCCCTGATTTGAATGCGGAGTGTTGGAATGAGCATCTTCTCCCGGACCCGGGACATTTTTGC
>JBDSNQ010000217.1:0-9556 GCA_039915275.1 Sphingomicrobium sp. | reverse complement strand
GCGGCGGTGGCGGCGGCTACGGCGGCGGCGGTGGATACCGCGGCGGCGGTGCTGGCGCTGGTGGCGGCGGCGGTTTTCGCGGCGGCGGTGCCGGTGGCGGCGCGGGTGGCGGAATGCCTCCCCAGGTCGTTGGTGAAGGCAAGGGCGTCGTCAAATTCTTCAACCCGCAGAAAGGCTTCGGCTTCGTCGTTCGCGATGACGGCGGCGAGGATGTGTTCGTTCACATCTCCGCGGTCGAGCAGGCCGGCCTGACCGACTTGGCCGACGGACAGCCGCTCGAATTCACGCTTGTGGATCGTGGCGGCCGCATCTCGGCGACCAACCTCCGCATCGACGGCGAGCCGATGGAGGTCGTGCGCGGCGGTGGCGCAGGCGCTGGTGGCGGCTACGGTGATCGTGGCGGCGGCGCTGCCGGCGGTGATCGCGGCGGTCCGCAACGTCAGCTGACTGGTGAAAAAGCCAGCGGAACGGTCAAGTTCTTCAACGCGATGAAAGGCTTCGGCTTCATCTCGCGCGACGACGGACAGCCCGATGCGTTCGTGCATATCTCGGCGGTCGAACGCGCCGGAATGCCGACATTGAACGAAGGCGACCGGCTCGAGTTCGAGATTGAAGTGGATCGCCGTGGCAAATATGCTGCGGTGAACCTTTCACCGGCTCAATAACCTCGCCTCACAGCGAAAGAAATACGCCCGTCCGGCCATGCGCCGGGCGGGCGTTTTTCGTGGGCCTACATCGCGCTGGCGTAGAATTCGGCGAGGTCCGCCTTGAGCTGCCGGGCTGAGCCGGGGTCCGTGTACATCATGTGGCCGGCCGGATAATATACGTAGCGGATGTTGCGGGCGATCGCCGGCTCCATCGCCATGTGCCCAATCTCGTAATCCGCGCCGAAAAACGGCGTCGCCAGATCATAGAGGCCGTTGACCGACAGCAGCTTGAGCCGCGGGTTCTCGCGCATCGCGGCGGCGAGGTCGACGCTGGTATCGGCGATCGGTTGGTCGCCGTCGGCGGACTTGTGCTGGAGGCTCCAATCGTCGCCGATCCCGGCATAATTGTTGGGCCGATAGCTCAGCGGCGTCTTGTAGCCGAGATCGCGGAACAGATAGTCGTTCAACGCCCCGAAGAAGGCGCCTGTAATTGAGCTCGCCTGCGGGTCATAGCTGGTGCCGGCACCGGCGGCGTCGGCCTCGGTGCCGACATAGCGCGAATCGATTCGCCCAATAATTTCATGACGGTCGCGCAGCAGCTCGCGGCGGAAGCGGTCGTCCGACACGCGCAGGTTCGAGCGCAGGATGTAGTCGGCGGAAATGCCGAGGAAGCGCGCCATCTGCCGGGCGATCGACTGCTTCTCCTCGTCGCCAATCGCGCGGCCTTTCTGCAATGCGCTGGCATAGGGTCCGCTGGCGAACGCCCGGGCTTCATCGAGGAAGCTCATCAGTTCGGGCTTGGGATCGATCTTGCCGTGATACCAGGCGTTGGCGGCCTCGGTCGGGAAGAAGTTGATCAACGACTGGTCGCCGGCAAAATCGGCGAAATTGAGCACCGTCGAGACCAGCACGATGCCGTTCAGTTGCACGCCTTTGTCGGCCAGCCGCTTCGACAGGCCCGCCGCCCGCGTCGTCCCATAACTCTCGCCGATGATGAACTTGGGCGAGTTCCAGCGGCCGTATTTGGTCACATAGCGCTGGATGGTGCGGGTGAACGCGTCGATGTCCTTGTCGACGCCGAAGAAGTCCTTGGGCTCGGCCTTGCCGATCGCCCGCGACAGGCCGGTGGTCGGGGCATCGATGAACACCAGGTCGCTGATGTCGAGCAAAGTGTCGGGATTGGGGCCGTATCGGAACGGCGGACCAGCGACCATTTCCGGGCTCGATGCGTCGACCTTGATCGGGCCGACCGAGCCCATGTGCAGCCACATGGTGGCCGAGCCGGGGCCGCCGTTGAACAGGAAGGTTAGCGGCCGCGGCCGTCCCCGGCTTTCGACCGTGTAAGCGGTGTAAAACATGCTCGCGGTCGGGGCGCCGTCGTCGTTGCGGATGGTCAGCGTGCCGGGCGTGACGTTGTAGCCAAGCGCCCGCCCGCGGATCGCGATCGAGCGTTTTACCGGCTGGGCGGTCTCGGCAACGCTGGCGGCAGCGATGTCCGGGTCGGGCTTGGGAGCGTCGGCCTTGGCGTCCTTGGACGGAACGTCGCCCGCGGCCGGGGCCGGGTTATCCGCCGCAAAAGCGGTGCTCGAAAGCAGCAGCGACAAGGCAAAGAGGGACAACCGCATCAATGGGCCTCCATGGGAATCGGTTTACCCCTGACCATGACATAGCCGACGTGGGTTACCGCGGACGGATCGACCAACGGGTCTCCCTCGACTGCAATCAGATCGGCCGACTTGCCCGGATCGAGTGTCCCGGTCTCGCCGGCGAGGTCGAGCAGGTCGGCGCCCCCCTTGGTCGCGGCGATCAGCGCGTCGCGCGGCGTCATCCCACCCTTGGTCACCATCAGCGCCAGTTCCTGGCCGGCATCCTTGTGCGGAGCGACCGCCGAATCGGTCCCGAGCGCAATCTTGACCCCGGTTCGGTATGCGAGGTTGAGGCCCTTGCCCCAGACGGCGAAGGTCTGGTCGGCCTTGGCCTCCATCGCCGGCGTCAGCTTGCCCGTTCCAAGTAGGCCCTTGACCCCACTGAACGCCATCAGCGTTGCCGAATAATAAGTGCCGTGCGCCTTCATCGCTTGCGCTCCAGCCAAATCGAGGAAGGTCCCATGCTCGATCGAATCGACCCCGGCGTTGGTCGCCGCCAGAATTCCGCGCGCGCCGTGGGCGTGCGCCGCGACCTTGAGATGCATGGCGTGCGCCATCTCGACGATGCCACGCATTTCGGCGTCGGTGAAATGCTGCTCGAGTCCCAGCGCGCCTGGGTCGAGCACGCCGCCGGTGGCCATGATCTTGATCACGTCGACCCCGGCGGCTGCCAGCCTGCGAACGACTTCCTGGCATTGCTGCGCGCCGGTGCACACGCCCGGGTTGAGGTGGGCTTCATTGATCGCTGTGACCAGTTCGGGAGGCAGCGCGGTGGCCGCATCGGCATGCCCGCCAATGATCGACAGCGGCGCTCCGGAAACGCGGATTCGCGGGCCCGGGAAGCGGCCTTCGGCGACGGCATCGCGAACCGCGATTACCGCTGTCGTATCGGCGCCTAGATCGCGTACGGTAGTGAATCCGGCCCGCGCCATTTCGAGCGCGTGGGTCAGGCCGATCGTCGCCGCATAGCTGTTCGAATATTTCTGGGTGTAAGCCGAATACCAGGGCTGGCCGCTATTATAGGTCAGATGGACGTGGACATCGGTCATACCGGGCATCACCGTGCGGCTGCGCTGGTCGACCACGGTCGCACCGGCCGGCGCCGTGAAGCCGTCCTCGATCCGCGCGATGCGGCCGTTCTCGACGATGATTGTGGATGAGCCGCGCTCGGGCTGCGCCGCGTCGACGATCAGCCGGCCGGCCTGGATCGCAAAAGTTTCGGCATTGGCGGTGCCGGCCATCAGCAGCGAAGCAACGGCGGCGAATATGGTTCTTGTCATCGGTAATCCCCCTTCGGGGGCCGACCGTAGCGCCCGCGCGCGGCGCTTCAAGTCACCATCGCAATGGAGCCCGCGAGGGTGAGGGCCTTGATTAGTGCAGCCGCACCACCAGCGCGGCGAGGATAGTCGTGCAGTCGCTGCTCGAGCGGCTGTCGAGCGCTTCGTCGATATGCTCGAGGCAAGAGCGCATCGCGACGCGGTGGCCGGGCAGCAGCGCCAGCTGCGTGGTGTAACGGGCGAGCCCTTCCAAAGCGACCATGCCATGCTCGGCCGCCATCTGGCGGATCGAGTCCATTCTGGAATAGAGGTCGAGCGGGGACAGGCGTTGGCCATGCTCCTGGATCTCGGCGACGTGCGCGCCGATCTGGCTTCGGACGAGCGCGAGCGGATCAGCGGCCATGGTCTTGCCTCCCTGTCCCGCAGGGAGTGACAGCATTACGTTAAGGTCGCGTTACAACTGCGCGTCAACTTGACAAAATCGGTTGCTCCAGCCAATGAGCGCGCCGATCGAGCGGCGCCGCGCGCGGGTCGCTTTTTGTATTTTTAGCTAGTGGGAAATGCCATGGCCAAGCCGGCAACCGTCAAGATCAAGCTCGTCAGCTCCGCCGACACTGGCTTTTTCTATGTCACCAAGAAAAATCCGCGCAACCAGACCGAAAAATTGGTTTTCAAGAAGTACGACCCGCGCGTGCGCAAGCATGTCGAGTTCAAGGAAACCAAGATCAAATAGGCTAGTCGTCGCCCGCGCTATCCTCGGAGGCCGGTTGTTCGGCCTCGCTGGCCGCTTCGCTTCCTTCGGCCCCGACCGTCTCCAGTTTGGGCGCGAGCAGCCCCTCGACGGTGGCGACGAACTTCACCACCGAGATCGGTTTCGACACATAGGATTGCGCCCCTGCGCCGCGGATTCGTTCTTCATCGCCCTGGGCGGCATAAGCGGTGACCGCCATGATCGGCACCTTGCTCAGCTCCTTATCCTTGCGCAGCAGGCGAATCAGCTCGAGCCCGCTGACGTGGGGCAGCTGGATGTCGGTGATTACAAGGTCGGGGCCAAAGCTCCGCGCCGCGTCCAGCGCCATCCGGCTGTCGGACACCGCCTGCGGCTCATGGCCGTGCGCGGCGAGCAAGTCGCAGAACAGCTTGATGTTGAGGGCATTGTCCTCGACGATCAGGATCTTGGCCAAAATTACTCTCCAGTCGCGCCTGCCGACCGACAATTTGCGTGCGGATGGTAGGCCATGAGCAAGCCTGCGACAAATGACCCGGCCGCGCTCGCGCTTCGCGCGCTCGCCGCAACTCTGGCCGATCAACGGCTGGCGGAACGCTTTCTATCCCTCAGCGGCATCGACCCTCCCGATTTGAGACAAAGGGCGGGCGATCCCGACCTGCTGGCGGAGCTGCTGCGGTTCCTCGAAGCGCACGAGCCCGACCTGGTCGCGATCGCCGAATTACTCGCGGTCAAGCCCGAAGCACTGGTCGCCGCCCGCCGCGAGCTCGAACAATGAGTCGGCCGCTCCTCATCACCGATTGCGACGAGGTGCTGCTGCACATGGTCGCTCACTTCGCCGACTGGCTCGACGAGGAGCATGAGATCCACTTCGATCTCGAAAGCGGCATGTTTGCCGAAGCACTAAGCGACCGGCGGACCGGCGAGAGCGTGGCGGCCGACCGCGTTTGGCCGCTGCTAGGGGACTTCTTCCGCACCCAGATGTACCGCCAGACCCTGGTTCCGGGCGCGCTCGATGCCTTGCAAAAGATCGGCGAGGTCGCCGACATCGTCATCCTCACCAACCTCGGCGACGAAGCGCATAGCTGGCGGGTCGAGCAACTCGCCGGCCACGGCATCCGCCATGAAGTGGTCTGCAACCAGGGCGGCAAGGGGCGACCGTTGCGCGAAATTGTCGAGCGATACGGCGCGACAAGCGCGGTGTTCGTCGACGATCTCGCGGGCCACCACGCCTCGGTCGCCAAGCACGCGCCGGAGGTCTGGCGGGTGCATATGGTGGCCGAGCCACGGGTTGCAGCGGCGGTTCCCCCAGCCCCCGATGCAAACGCGCGAATCGACGATTGGCCGACTGCGTGCCAGTGGATCCTCGATCGATTCGCGGGGAAGCCATGACCAAAACCATCCTCATCACCGGCGCGACGGCCGGCATCGGCGCGGCCTCGGCGCGGCGTTTTGCATCCGGCGGCTGGCGCGTGATCGCCACTGGTCGCCGCGGCGATCGGCTGCGCGCGCTCGCCGACGAATTGGGCGAAGCCTGCCTTTCGCTGGAGCTCGACGTCCGCGATCTCGACTCTGCCGCTCAGCTCGCCAGCCTGTCACCGCCGTGGGGCGAGATCGACCTGCTGCTCAACAATGCCGGACTCGCCCCGCCGATGAACCCGCTCCAGGACACCGAGCTCGAGCCTTTGCTCAACACCATCCAGACCAATATCACCGGCCTCGTCGCGTTGACGCGCGCGCTGCTGCCCAAGCTGATCGAGCGCCAGGGCACGGTCATCAACCTGTCGTCGGTCGCCGCCACCTATCCGTATCGCGGCGGCGCGGTCTACGGCGCCAGCAAGGCGTTCGTCCGCCAATTCTCGCTCGACCTCAGGTGCGACCTCGCCGGCACCGGCGTGCGAGTGACGGCAATCGATCCGGGCATGGCGGAGACCGAGTTCACTCTGGTCCGCACCGGCGGCGACCAGGCGGCGTCCGACCAGCTCTATGCCGACATGAACCCGATGACCGCCGACGACATCGCCGACACCATCTGGTGGATCGCCACGTTGCCGCCGCACCTCAACATCAACGCCGTCGAGCTGATGCCGGTCAGCCAGAGCTTCGCCGGTTTCACCGTGACGCGCGAGACTTGACCGAACGCGGGCACAAGTGTTGAGGGCAGCGCATGAGCATTGATCAGCGCCTTGCCGAGCTCGGCATCACCCTCCCGCAACCCGCCGCGCCGGTCGCCGCCTACGTCCCCGCGGTCGAAATCGGCGGCCTGCTCCACATCTCCGGCCAGATCAGCTTCGCCGAGGACGGCAGCCTGATCAAAGGCCGGCTAGGCGAGGACGTCGACCTCGATGGCGGAATCGCCGCGGCACGGCGCTGCGGCATCATGCTCATCGCGCAGATCAAGGCCGCATTGGGCTCGCTCGACCGGGTCGAGCGGGTCGTCAAACTTGGCGTATTCGTCAACAGCGCGCCCGCCTTCACCGACCAGCCCAAGGTCGCCAACGGTGCATCCGAACTGATGCGGGAAGTTTTCGGCGAACCGGGCCGCCACGCTCGCAGCGCGGTCGGCGTCGCGGTCCTGCCGCTCGGCGTCGCCGTCGAAGTGGATGCGATCGTCGCCGTCAAGGCCTGACCCGCTCGACCCAGGCGTCAAAGGCTTTGCGCATCGCGGCTCGCACCATGGCGCCGGATTCCCCGAGAACAGCCTGCTGGCCTTCGCCGCCGCGCTCGAGCTTGGCGCCGGGGTCGAATGCGACCTGAGGCTGACCGCCGACAACCGGATCTTCGTCTTCCACGACGCCGACGCCTGGCGGATGTGCGCGAGCCCGCTGCGAATTGGGGCGTCGACGCACGCCGAGCTCGACCGGCTGCGGGTGGGAGAGGGGCCGATCCCGACGCTTCGCAGCCTGCTCGATCTCGTCGCCGGACGCGTCCCGTTGCTGCTCGAGGTCAAGGTCGACGGCGATCTCTGGCGCTGGGTCCCGGCCCTCCGCCGCGCTCTTGACGGCTACGGCGGGCGCTTCGGCGTGATGAGCTTCGATCCGCGCCTCGCGCGCCTGCTCAAGACCAACCTTCCAGCCTTCCGCCGCGGCCTCGTGGTCCGCCACTTGCTGTCACCGCTCAAGCGCCGGCTGGCGCTGTGGCTGGCCGCGCCCGATTTCCTCGCCGTCGATCGGGCTGCGCTGGGCGAGGCGTGGATCGCGCGCGCGCGCGGGCGTATGCCCGTCTACAGCTGGACGATCCGCAGCCCGGCCGAGCGCGAGCAAGCGGCGGTTCAGGCCGACGCGCTCATCTGGGAAACCGATGGCCGACCGTGAAACCGAGCTGATCGCGCGCCTCGCCCCAGGGGTTGCTTCGATCGATGCCGGCGCCTGGGATCGCCTCGCCGGCGACGACCCGTTCATTAGCCACGCCTTCCTCAGCGCGCTCGAATCGTCGGGCAGCGTCGGCCCTGGCACCGGCTGGTCGCCCGCCCCGATCATGGTCGAGGACGAAGCCGGCGATCTGTCCGCCGCCGCCCCGGCCTATCTCAAGACCCACAGCCAGGGCGAATATGTGTTCGACCACGGCTGGGCCGACGCTTACCAGCATGGCGGCGGGCAATATTATCCCAAGCTGCAAATCGCGGTGCCGTTCACCCCGGTGCCCGGGCCGCGGCTGCTCGGCGCCCGCCCGCAGCAATTGCTCGCCGCGGCCGAGGCGGTGACGCTGCAGAACGGCCTGTCATCAGCCCATATCACCTTCATCGATGAAGCGGGCGCGGCCGAATGCGATCGCCGCGGCTGGCTTGCCCGCCACGGCATCCAGTACCATTGGCTCAACCGCGGCTATGGCGACTTCGACGATTTCCTCGCCGCGCTGACCAGCCGCAAGCGCAAAGCCATCCGCAAGGAACGCGCCGCCGCTCGCGCCGGTCTGGAATTCGCCGCGCTCACTGGCAGCGACATTGGCGCGCTCGAATGGGACGCGATGTGGGCCTTCTACCAGGACACCGGTGCCCGCAAATGGGGCCACCCTTATTTGACCCGCGTCTTCTTCGACCGCATCGGCGAGACATTAAGCGACCGGCTATTGCTGTTCCTCGCCTACCGCGATGGCGTTCCCATCGCCGGGGCGCTCAACTTTATCGGGCCAAACACGCTCTACGGCCGCTATTGGGGGACCCTCGAGGAGGTGCCGTTCCTCCATTTCGAACTGAGCTATTACCAGGCGATCGAGTGGGCGATTGAGCACGGCCTGTCGTCGGTCCAGGCCGGCGCGCAAGGCGAACACAAACTCGCCCGCGGCTACGAACCCGTGATTTCGCGCTCCGCCCATTTCCTCGCCGACCCCGGCCTCCGCCGCGCCGTCGCAACCTATCTCGAAGGCGAGCGGCCAGCGATCGCCACCCAGGCCCAATGGGAACGCGAAGCGCTGCCCTATCGCTCGGCGTCGTCCGGATAAACGGCAACGCGGCGACCGTCGGCGTCGGCGACGCCGCGGTACATCGCCGGGGTCGTGAAGCCCCAGGCCGCTTCGCCCGATGGCGCGACGGCGATCATTCCGCCCTTGCCGCCGAGTCCCTTGATCTCGGCTAGCACAGCGTCGAGCGCCTGTTGCAGCGGCTCGCCGCCGATCCGCACCCGCGCCGCGACTTCGTGGGTGGCGACCGCGCGGATGAAATATTCGCCCGAGCCGGTGGCAGAGATCGCCGCGGCGCGGTCGTCGGCATAAGTGCCGGCGCCGATCAGCGGCGAATCGCCGATCCGGCCCCAGCGCTTGGCGGTCAGCCCGCCGGTCGAAGTCGCCGCTGCGACGTGGCTGTTCACGTCGACCGCCACCGCGCCGATTGTCCCGTATTTCATGGTGTCGTCGAACCCGCCCCCGGCGAGCAATTCGTCAAGCTGGCGGCGCCGCTCGGGAATCTCGAACCACCCGTTCTCGACCTGCTCGAAGCAGGCCTGGCGCGCGAAGCGGTCGGCGTCCTCGCCCGACAGGAAAACGTGCGGGCCGTGCTCCAGCAGGTGCCGCGCCAGGCTGATCGGGGCCCGGGTTGTGCGTAGCCCGGCGACCGCTCCGGCGCGGCGCGTGGCGCCGTCCATCAACGCCGCGTCCAGTTCGATATGGCCGTCGTGGGCGAGCACGCTGCCGCGCCCGGCGTTGAAGCACGCATTCTCCTCGAGGCCGCGGGCCGCGGCTTCGACCGCGTCGAGCGCGCTGCCGCTGGCGCCGAGGATCGCCGCGCCGGCGGCGAGCGCTTCGTCCAGCCCGTCGAGGGCGACC
>JBDSNQ010000061.1:0-2431 GCA_039915275.1 Sphingomicrobium sp. | reverse complement strand
TTTTCGACGAAGGCGGCCATGCCTTCTTTCTGGTCGTCGGTGCCGAACAGGCCGTGGAACAGGCGGCGTTCGAAGCGGATGCCTTGGGCGAGGCCCAACTCGAACGCGGCGTTGACCATTTCCTTGGTGGCGATGGCGGCGAGCGGGGCCATGGCGGCGATCGCCGCGGCGGTTTTCAGAGCTTCGGCGAGGAGGTCGGCGGCGGGGACGACCTTGGCGACCAGGCCCGAACATTCGGCCTCGGCGGCGTCCATCATCCGGCCGGTCAGGCACATTTCCATCGCCTTGGCCTTGCCGACCGCTTTGGTCAGCCGCTGCGAGCCGCCCATGCCCGGCGTGACGCCGAGCTTGATCTCCGGCTGGCCGAATTTGGCGGTGTCGGCGGCGATGATGAAGTCGGCCATCATCGCCACTTCGCAGCCGCCGCCAAGCGCGAAGCCGGCGACCGCCGCTAGCCACGGCTTGCGGGTCGCGGTGACCTGTTCCCAGCCGGCGAAGAAATTGGCCGAGTACATGTCGGCGAAGCCCTGGGACTGCATTTCCTTGATGTCGGCGCCGGCGGCGAAGGCTTTTTCGCCGCTGCCGGTGAGGACAAGGCAGCGCTGCGCCGGATCCGCGTCATAGTCGGCGAAGGCGGCAATCAGATCGGCCAGAACCTGGCTGTTGAGCGCATTCAGCGCCTGCGGGCGATTGAGCGTGACCAGCGTGACGGCGTCGCGCTGCTCCACAAGGATAGTTTCGTAAGCCATGGGGTGCGTTCCCTAGAAATCGAACGGACGCCACTGCTCCTCGACGGGCAATGGCTCGAAAAATGCCTCGACGTCGCGGTCGCCGATCACTTGCGGATTGGTCGGCCGCCACTGTGGAAGATTATCCTTGTCGATCAGCAAGGCGCGGACGCCTTCCTTGAAATCGGGATGGTGGATGAGGCGGACCATGATGCCATATTCCATCCGCATCTCGTCGACGAAGTGGAGCTGGTAGGGGCTTTCGACCAAGAGCTTGAGCGTGACCTTGCAGGCCATCGGCGACTTGGCGCGGACGGTCGCGGCCTCCGCCGCCGCCCAGGTGTCGCCGTCGGCGGCGCCGGTATCGAGCGCATCCAATATGTCTTCGAGGCGGTCGGAGGCGAAATAGCGGTCGATCTTGCCGAGATTGCCCATGATCCGGGCTTCGGGGATGAACTCTTCGCTCAATTCGTCGAGCACCGCCTGGACGCGGAACGGCTGGGCGATGATCCGCTCCTTGGCTTCTTCGAGCCGGTCGGAGGGGAGGTAATGGGTGGCCAGTCGGAGGCGCAGGCATTCGGCGCCATTTAGCCGCGCACCGGTCAGCGCCAGGAACTGGGCGAGGCGGCCGCGCAGGCGCGACAGATAGCGCCCGCCGCCGACATCGGGGAAAATGCCGATAGTGGTTTCGGGCATCGCCAGCACCGTGCGCTCGGTGGCGACGCGGTAGCGGCACGGGCAGGCAATGCCGACGCCGCCGCCCATCGTCGCTCCGTCCATGAATGCGACGCCCGGCTTGGCGTAAGTATATTCGAGGTGGTTCAAGCGATATTCGTCGAAGAAGAAGGCGCGAGCGGCGGCTTCGTGGCCCTCGATATCCTGCGAGATGCCAACGACATCGCCGCCGGCGCAGAAGCCGCGGCCCTCGGCATGGTCGATGAGGATGATGCGGACGTCGGGGTCGTCGCGCCATTCGATCAGCGCGTTGGCCATATCACGGACCATTTGGCGGTTGAGGCTGTGCAACGCCTTGGGCCGGTTGAGACGAAGCCGGCCGGCCTGGCCCTCCTTGACCGTAATGACGTCCTTCAACCCGGTCATCGCGTTCATCACGGCATCATCGCGTAGCGGCCGGGGGCTGGCTCGAGGCCGTCCTTGATGGCGCGGGCAGGAACGGCTTTGCCATTGCCGTGGCGGGTCAGCCACTCAGTCCAGTGCGGCCACCAACTGCCCTCGTTGCGGGTGGCCGAGGCGAGCCAGTCCTCGGCGTTTTCGGGGCGAGCATCGCCGGTCCAAAAGCCGTGCTTGTTGGCGGCGGGCGGGTTGATCACCCCGGCATTGTGGCCCGAGCCGCCGAGGATGAAGTCGGCGCCGAGATGGCGCGCGCCGTCATACACCGCGCCCCACGCCGAGACGTGATCCTCTTTCAACGCGATCACCAGCATCGGGGTTTTGATCGCGGCGAGATCGATGGCGACACCGCCGACCTTGAAGCCGGCGGGTTCCTTCAAGCTGTTGTTGAGCAGCAGGTCGCGATTGTAGGATTTGAGGAAGGCGGCGGGGATCCGCGTTCCGTCCTCGAACCAGGTCAGGAGATCCGACGGCGGGGCCGGCTGGGCGAGCAGATAATGCTGGACGACCGACGACCAGATCAAATCGTTGGCGCGCATCGCGGCGAACAGCCGCTGGAGCTCGACGCTGTC
>JBDSNQ010000171.1:0-17249 GCA_039915275.1 Sphingomicrobium sp. | reverse complement strand
ATGGCCGGCTGGTTAGCCGCCGCGGACCTCACCGCCGATCATGTCGAGCACCTCGAGGGCGGCGAATTGACCGTGACCTTGTGGCGCGGTGTCAAACAGGGCGTTCCGCAACGCCAGCGGCGGGCGGCATGAGCGCGCCCTTGTTCGCCGAAGCGCGCGGCGACATCGCCGTCAGCTTCGAATTCTTCCCGCCCAAGAGCGAGGCGATGGCGGAGACGCTGTGGCGCTCGATCGAGACCCTGGCGCCGCTCCATCCGCGCTTCGTGTCGGTCACTTACGGCGCCGGCGGCTCGACCCGCGAACGCACCCACGCGACGGTCGAGCGGATCGTCAAGGAAACACACCTCACCGCCGCCGCGCATCTGACCTGCGTCGGCGCGACCCGCGAAGAGATTGACGCGGTCGCGCGCGATTATTGGGAGATTGGCGTGCGACACCTGGTCGCGTTGCGCGGTGATTCGCCCGAGCCGGGGCAGAAATACCAGCCGCACCCCGGCGGTTACGCCAATGCCGCCGAGCTGGTCGCGGGCTTGAAGAAGGTCGCGCCGTTCGACATCTCGGTCGCCGCATACCCCGAAATGCACCCCGACAGCGGCGACCAGGCCGCCGACCTCGACAATCTCAAGGCCAAGATCGACGCCGGGGCCGATCGCGCGATCACCCAATTCTTTTTCTCGGCCGATTGCTTCCTGCGCTTTCGCGACGCGGTCGCCGCCGCCGGCATGGACGTCGAGATCGTGCCCGGCATCCTCCCCGTATCCAACGTCGCCCAGACCCGGCGCTTCGCCGAAATGTGTGGCGCCGCCATCCCCGACTGGCTCAACGGCTTGTTCGAAGGGCTCGACGAGCTGCCGTCGGCGCGTCAGCTGATCGCCGCCACGGTCGCGGCCGAGCTGTGCGGCCAGCTCTATGCCGGCGGAGTGCGGCATTTCCACTTCTACACGCTCAATCGCGCCGAGCTCAGTTACGCGATCTGCCACTTGCTCGGGGTGAGGGCCAAAGCATGAGCGCGGTGGAGACTTTTCGCGCCGAAGCGGCGAAGCGCATCCTGGTCAAGGACGGCGCCTACGGGACGTCGATCCAGGCGCGGCGGCTCAAAAGCGAGGATTATTGCCGCGGTCTCGACCTGTTCAAAGACCAGCGCGGCAACAATGATTTGCTCAATTTGACGCGGCCCGAGCTGGTCGAGGAAATTGCGGGCGAATTCGCCGCGGCGGGGGTCGACATCCTCGCCACCAACACCTTCAACGCCAATTCCATCAGCCAGGCCGATTACGGCGCCGAAGCCCATGTCGCCGACATCAATCGCGCCGCGGCACGGATTATTCGCGGAGTCGCGGACAAGTTCACCGCGGCCGACGGCAAGCCGCGCTGGGTGGCGGGCGCATTGGGGCCGACCAACAAGACGCTGTCGCTGTCGCCCGACGTCAACGATCCGGCGTTTCGCGAAGTCGATTTCGACACGATGAAAGCGGTTTACCGTGAGCAAATCGATGCGCTGATCGAAGGCGGAGTCGACTTCATCCTGATCGAGACGATTTTCGATACCTTGAACGCCAAGGCCGGGATCAAGGCGGCGCTCGAGGCTGGCGATGCGCTCGGCAAGCCCCTGCCATTGATGATTTCGATGACGCTTACGGATTTGAGCGGCCGCAACCTCTCCGGCCATACGGTCGAAGCGTTCTGGGCGTCGGTGCGGCACGCCAAGCCGGTGACCATCGGCCTCAATTGCTCGTTCGGCGCGGCGCAGCTACGGCCGCACCTCGCGGCGTTAGCGGCCAAGGCCGACACGCTGGTGATGGCCTATCCCAACGCCGGCCTGCCCAATGAGCTGGGCGAATATGACGAAGCTGCGGCGGAGACCGCGGCGCAAGTCGCGGAATGGATCGCCGACGGGCTGGTCAACGTGGTCGGCGGCTGTTGCGGGACGACACCCGAGCATCTCGCGGCGATTGCTGCGACCGCGCGTGGGGCTGCTCCGCGCCGGGTGCCGAGCGCCGACGGGCATACCATGCTCGCCGGGCTCGAGCCGATGATTCTTGCCGCCTGAGATGGAAGAATCGAGCATCGACCAGGCCGCCGCGGGCGCGCGGTTCGTCAATATTGGCGAGCGAACGAACGTCACCGGTTCAGCTAAGTTCAAGAAATTGATCCTGTCCGGTGATTATGATGCCGCCGTGGAAGTCGCTCGCGAGCAGGTCGAGAACGGCGCGCAGATCATCGACGTCAACATGGACGAGGCGTTGCTCGATTCAGAAGCGGCAATGACGATTTTCCTCAAGCGCATCGCCGCCGAACCCGACATCGCCCGCGTGCCAGTGATGATCGACAGCTCCAAGTGGAGCGTGATCGAGGCCGGATTGAAGTGCGTGTCGGGCAAGCCGATCGTCAATTCGATCAGCATGAAGGAAGGCGAGGGGCCGTTCCTCGAAGTCGCGGCCAAGGTCCGCAGCTATGGCGCCGCGACCGTGGTGATGGCGTTCGACGAGATCGGGCAGGCCGACACGGTGGCGCGGAAAGTCTCGATCTGCGAGCGCGCCTATCAGTTGCTGGTGGCGGACGGTACCGAGCCGCAGGACATCATCTTCGACCCCAACATTTTCGCGGTCGCGACCGGCATCGACGAGCACAAGCGCTATGCGCTCGACTTCATCGAGGCCGCGCGCGAGATTAGGCTGCGCTGCCCCGGCGCACACATCTCGGGCGGGCTGTCGAACTTGAGTTTCTCGTTCCGCGGCAACGAACCCGTCCGCCGCGCGATGCACAGCGTGTTCCTCTATCACGCGATCCCGGCCGGGCTCGACATGGCGATCGTCAACGCCGGCCAGCTCGACGTCTACGATTTGATCGATCCCGAACTGCGCGAAGCGTGCGAGGACGTCATCCTCGACCGCGCGCCGAAGAGCGGGGAGGATGCGACCGAGCGGCTGGTGAAACTGGCCGAGGCGTTCCGCGGGACCGACGCGGCGGAGGAGAAGAAAGAGGCCGAGTGGCGCTCGATGCCGGTCGGCGAGCGCCTGTCCTACTCTTTGGTCAAGGGCATCGACGGCCATATCGTCGCCGACACCGAAGAAGCGCGCCATTTGTTCGCGCGGCCGATCGAGGTCATCGAAGGGCCGCTGATGGACGGCATGAACGTCGTCGGCGACCTGTTCGGGACGGGCAAGATGTTTCTGCCGCAAGTGGTCAAATCGGCCCGCGTGATGAAGAAAGCGGTGGCGCATCTGCTGCCGTTCATCGAGGCCGAGAAAGCGATCACCGGCGCCACCCAGGGCAAGGGCAAGGTGGTCATGGCGACGGTCAAGGGCGACGTCCACGACATCGGCAAGAACATCGTCGGCGTCGTGCTGCAGTGCAACGGCTTCGAGATCATCGATCTGGGGGTGATGGTGCCGTGGCAGGACATTTTGCAATCGGCCAATGACAATGCGGCCGACATCATCGGGTTGAGCGGGCTGATCACGCCGTCGCTGGACGAAATGGTGACGGTTGCGGGCGAGATGCAGCGGCTGGGGCTCAAGACGCCGCTGCTGATCGGCGGGGCGACCACCAGCAAGGCGCACACCGCGCTGAGGATCGACCTCGCTTATGACGGGCCGGTGATCCACGTGCTCGACGCCAGCCGCGCGGTCGGCGTCGCTTCGAGCCTGGTTTCGGACACCCAATGCGCGCCGCTGATCGCCAACACGGCGCAAGAATATGACAAATTGCGCAAGTCGCGCGAGCGCAGCGGCCACAGCGAATTGGCGAGCCTCGACGAGGCGCGGGCCAACGGCTTTGCTTTCGATCCCAGCGGGCAGGCGCCGCCGCCGCTGCGGCCGGGCATCCACCAGTTTGGCGAATGGCCCTTGCGCGACCTGCGCGCGTCGATCGACTGGACGCCGTTCTTCCGCGCGTGGGAGCTGGCCGGCAATTACCCCGCGATCCTCGACGATCCGATCGTCGGCGAAAGCGCGAAGAGCCTGTTCGAAGACGCCCAGGCAATGCTCGAGCGGCTGATCGCCGAACGCTGGGTAACGCCCCGCGCGACCGTCGGCCTGTGGCGCTGCAAGCGCGAAGGCGACGATGTGCTGGTGCTCGGGGGAAACGACTGGACCCGCATCCCCTTCCTCCGCCAGCAAGTGAAAAAGCGCGAAGGCCGGCCCAACATGTGCCTCGCCGACTTCATCAACCCGGACGGGGAAGACTGGATCGGCGGGTTCGCGGTCGGGATCCACGGACTCGAGCCGCATCTGGCGCGGTTCAAGACCGAGAATGACGATTATTCGGACATCCTGTTGAAAGCGCTGTCCGACCGGCTGGCGGAAAGCCTCGCCGAAGTGCTCCACGCCGAGGTCCGCAACCGCATCTGGGGCTATGCCGACGAGCATTTTTCGAACGAGCAATTGATCCGCGAAAAATATCAGGGGATCCGCCCCGCTCCGGGCTATCCGGCGTGCCCCGATCACAGCTTGAAGCCGAGGCTGTTCGACCTGCTCGGCGGCAATCCGGGCGGGGTCACGCTGACCGAGAATAATGCGATGCTGCCGACCTCGGCCGTGTCGGGTTTCTATTTCGGCCACCGCGACGCGCAATATTTCGGGGTGGCGCGGATCGGCCAGGATCAGCTCGAGGATTATGCGCGGCGGCGCGATGTCGATGTGGCAACCGCCGAGCGGTGGTTACGGCCCAACCTCGGCTAGCCGGCGGCGCAGGACCACCGGGTTGAACAGCGACTGCCGTTCCTGCTTCCTCAGTGCAATTTTCCGGCGCGGCCAGTCGCGCTGCCATTCGCGGAACCTGGTCCCGGCTGAGCGTGACGAGATCGCGTCCTGGATGGCGCGCAATTGGGCATCGGCGGCGTGCAACTGGGCCCGGCCACGCTCCAGGCCGGGCATTTGAAAGCGCTCGTCGATCGAGCCAAGGGTGGAGCGCGCCGCGCCGACCAAAAACCGCGCGGTGGCGGGATAGCCGGTTCGCCATGATTGTCCGGCCGATTGCATCGCCGCGTCGACGTCCGCGAGGTTGCCGTCGAGCCGGATGGCGACGCTCGCCGGGCCTCGGCAGGCCGCAGGGGACAGTGCGCGAACATAATCGACCAAGCCACCAAGCACTTCGGGCGGCGGCTCATGGCCGTCGAACTCATCGACGATCAGGCCGTGGATGAACGTCCATAAATCGAGCCGCCCCGGATCGCGTGCAATCGTGCGCTCCGACGCGGCGCCGGCGAGATCGGGGATGGCCTTGGGATTGAACGCGCCGTCGCCGCGCTTCTTGCTCATCAGCGACGAGGTGACGTCGGCGGTACCGGGGTGGCCGGACAGGCTGGGAAAGGCGAATTCGGCATTGCCGCGGCCGTTGCGATGGCAGCTGGCGCAGCTTAGCCCGACCCGTGCCGCCTGCCCGCCAAGCAGCAGCGGCGCCCTGAACGCCGCGCGCCCGATCGGCGCCGACGCCCGGTAGCTGGGGAATTTTGGCGGAGCGAAGCACTCGGCTGGCTGACGCGTCAGGCCGTCGAAGACTTGCCCGGGCGCGAGCCAGCGCGCTTCCTTGATCGGCAAATCAGGCGAATCGCTGGCCGCCGCAAGCAGCAGCGGCAGCGCCGCCACGATCAGGAGGCGGGTGCGTGCCTGGCGTCGATCCATCGGCACAGCTCATCGGCTTCGGCGTAGCCGAAGCTACATTGCGCCTCCAGCTTGTCCAGCATGTGTTTGGCGCCCTTCAAATTGCCGCGTTCGACCATCAGCTCGCCATAATATTCGGTCGCGCCGCGATGCGCCGGGGCGCTGGCCAACGCCTGGCGGTAATAGCTTTCGGCGACGTCGAAGCGGCCGAGCTTGCGGTTGGCGAAACCGAGGTAAGTGAGGATGTCGGGGTGCGCGCTGAAGGTCGTCTTGGCTTGCTGCAGCGAGGAAATGGCGGCTTCGTAGCGGCCCTCGTTGATCAGCCCGACCGCGACCAGATAGGCGGCATCACCCAGCTTGGCGCTTTCGAACAGCAGGCTCGGCCGGGTGCGCAGCTGGGCTTGCGGACTGCCGCCCAATGCCGCGCTGACCGCCGCGATGGCCTTGTCCAGATCAGCCGCCTCCGGACAGGTCGTGGCGCATTGCACCTGGCTTTGCTTGAGCTTGGCTAATTCCTCTTCCGCTTTGGGACGCTCTCCGAGCTTGGCAAGGGTCACCGCCAGATTCTGGTGCGCGGCGACCAGCTTCGGTTCAGCTTTCACAGCCTTGTTGAAATATTTCACGGCGCCCTTGAGGTCGTTCAGGCCCACCAGCGACAGGCCGGCGAGATAATTGGTCGCGGCGTCACGCGGCGCGACGCCGAGCACCTTGAGAAAGGATTTTTTAGCATCCGCGAACTGGGAGGCTTTGAGCGCCTCGACCCCCTTGCGATATTCCTCGGCGGCATCGAAGTCGGGCGCGCTCATGCTCGGTGACTGGCCGCCGCTGCCCATAGAACCGCCGCCGCCGCCGCTGCCACCGGGGCTGGCCTGTCCCACCGTCGCGACCAGGGTTGTGCCGAGCAAGAGAAGCGAAAAAGCGCGCATGTCCAGTCTCCAGTGAACCGGAGTGAAAGTCCGATTTATCAGACCGGCCGCCCGCCAAAAATGGTCATCAATCTCGACTAGCCGGCGGCGAGCCACTAGCGGCGAGACGATGCGCCGCCTTTTGCTCCTGCTGTGCCTTTTCCTGATGCCGGCGCTCGCCGAGGCGCGGGGGATCGAGCCGCGGCTGGTTGCGGAAGGGCCGGCGCCGCCCGGCGGCGAGGTCGAGCTGGCGATCCACATGGCGACCAACCCCGGCTGGCACGGTTACTGGCTCAACCCGGGCGATGCCGGCCTGCCGATGGATGTCGTATGGCAACTTCCGCCGGGTTTTGTGGCGGGGCCGCTGCGCTATCCGGTGCCGAGCCGGCTGACCATCGCGGGGCTGATGAACTATGTCTACGAGAATGATTATGCGCTGCTGGTGCGGCTCAAGGTTCCCAAGGAGTCCAATGGGTTAGTCCCGATCCGCGCGAGCGCGCATTGGCTCGCCTGCACCGACCAGATTTGTGTGCCCGAAAGCGGAAATTTGACGCTCGATGTTCCGGTCGGAACGGGCCCGCCCGACCAGCGCAAGCAGTTTGACGAGTGGCGCCGCGCGCTGCCGCGACCGCTGGCGACCCCGGCGCGGTTCGAGATTGCGGGGCAGATGCTGCGGGTCGCGATCCCGCTTCCGAGCAGCATCGCGGTCGGTGACCCCTATGTCTTTCCGATCACCGATGGCGCGGTCAACTACGCCGCCGCGCAGCATTTCCGGCGCAGCGGCGACATTTTGATCGCCGAGCTCACGCCGCAAGGTGGCGCGCCAACGGCATTCGCGGGCGTACTGGCCCTGGGTGACGGCAGCGGGCTAGAGTTCAAGGCCGCGCCCGGCAGCGTACCGCACGGCGGCCAGCCGATCGGCGACACGGGCGCGTGGGCGATTATGCTCGCGGTGGTCGGAGCGATCTTGGGCGGGATACTCTTGAACCTGATGCCGTGCGTGTTCCCGATCCTCGCCATCAAGGCGTTGCATGTGTCGCGCGCGGGCGGCGAGGCGGGCGAAGCGCGACGCGACGCGCTGGCCTACACCGCCGGGGCGGTGGCCGGCACCGGAGCGCTTGGGGTCGCTTTGCTGGCGATCCGCGCCGGCGGCAATGCGGCGGGCTGGGCGTTTCAGTTGCAGGATCCGCGCACCATCATGCTGCTGCTGTTGCTGGCGGTCGCGATCACGCTCAATCTCTTGCGGCTATTCGAATTGCCGGTGCTTTCGGGTCGCGCCCAACCGGCCGGAAGCTTCGGTACGGGCGCGCTTGCCGCCTTTATCGCCACACCATGCGCCGGGCCATTCCTCGGCGTGGCGCTCGGGACAGCGTTGCTGCTGCCGCTGGCGGGGTCGGTGCTGGTCTTTGCCGCGCTGGGGTTCGGGCTCGCAGTTCCGTTCTTGCTGGTCGCTTTCATTCCCGCGCTCCGGACCAGGCTGCCGAAGCCGGGACCGTGGATGGTCAAGCTGCAGCGAATCCTCGCTATCCCGATGGCGGCGAGCGCCGCCGCCGCCGCGTGGCTGCTCTATCGGCAGGGCGGCGAGCGGGCGTTGCTGTTTGGCCTGTTTGCGGCTTGTGCTCTCGCATTGTGCCTCTACTTCGCCGGCCGGATGCAGGGCCGCGGCCGGCCCCAGGCTCGGCTTGCCATCATCCTCGGCTTGCTCGTGGTGGTTGTGGCGGTGGCGCGGGTTCCCGCTTCACCCGCCGCGCGAACTGCGGCAATCGCCGGCGCCGAGCCGTGGGGCGAGGCGCTGGTCGCCGAGCATTTGGCGCAGAACCGCCCGGTATTCGTTTATTTCACCGCCGACTGGTGCCTGACCTGCAAGGTCAATGAAGTCACCGCGATCGATCGCTCCGAAGTGCGCGCGGCGTTCAAGCAAGCGGGGGTGCGGGTGGTGGCCGGCGACTGGACCAATGGCGACCCGGTGATCACGCGCTTCCTCGAGAGCCGGGGCAGGGCAGGGGTGCCGCTTTATTTGTGGTACCGGCCCGGCGCGGCGCCCGAGGAGCTGCCGCAGATCCTCACGCCGGACATGCTTATTTCCCGCGCTCGGTTGCAGCCGCGCTAAGCGCGCGCGCCCATATTTTCTGCCCCGCGACCCAGGTCTCGAGCACTTCGGTGCGGGCGAGTTGCTGGGCGTCGACCTTGGTCGGATCGCGGTCGACGAGGATGAAATCGGCCCATTTGTCCGGCTCGAGCGCACCCACCCGGTCCTCGGCGAAGCTGGCGTACGCCGCTTCGCGGGTGAAGCCGGCCAGCGCGGTTTCGAAGCTGACCCGCTCCTCCGGTCGCCAACCGCCCGGCGGCTGGCCATTCATGTCCTGCCGGCTGATCGCCGCGGCGAGGCCAGGAAAGGGGTTGGGAGATTCGACCGGAAAATCCGACCCGAAGGCGAGATGCGCGCCGGTTGTCCGGATGGTGTTCCAGGCATAAGCGCCGCCAAGCCGGTTCGGCCCCAGTCGTTTCTCGGCCATCAGCCGGTCGCTGGTCTGGTGGGTCGGCTGCATCGAGGCAATGATCCCGCTCGGCGCCAAGCGCGGGATGTCGATGGGATCGGCAATCTGGAAGTGCTCGATCCGCCAGCGCCGGTTGCCCGGATATTTGCGGTGGAGTTGCTCGTAGGCGCCGATCACCTGGGCATTGGCGGCATCGCCGATCGCGTGGGTGGCGAGCTGAAAGCCCCGCGCAGCGGCCGCATCGGCCATCGCCATAAATTCGGCGTCCGTGCGTCGCGGCAATCCGCGCGTGTCCGGCTTGTCGGCGTAAGGTTGCTTGAGCCAGGCGCCGCGCGACCCAAGCGCGCCATCGGCGAACAGTTTCACTCCGATCAGGCGCAATCGGTCGCCGTAAAGCCAGGGCGTCGGCGCCGCGTTGGCCTGTGCGGCTTCGGGCGCGTTCATGTAGCTCATCAGGCGGACCCGGAGCCGTCCCGTTTCGCCGGCCCGGCGAAATGCCTGCCAGTCGTCCATGGACGTGCTCATTGAGCCAACCGCGGTCACACCGAGCGACAGCAATTGCTCCTGCGCCAGGTCGAGCGCTTGGTCTTCATCGGTGGCCGTTTGCGGCGGGATCGCGCGCTCGACCAGGCTCCTTGCCTTGTCGACGAACAGTCCGGTCGGATTACCCTTCGCGTCGCGTTCAACCTTGCCGCCGGCCAGGTCGCGCGTCGCGGCGGTCACGCCGGCCGCCCTCAGCGCCGCGCTGTTGGCGACGATCGCATGGCCGTCGACTCTCTCGAGCACCACTGGCCGGTCGGAAACCACTGCGTCGAGGTCGGCGGCGGTCGGAAAGCTCTTGTCCGGCCACAGCTCCTGGTTCCAGCCGAAGCCGATGATCCATAGCTTGTCGCGATGCGCGGAGGCATAAGCGCGAAGCCGCTGCTGCACGTCGGCGAGTGAGCTTGAGCCGCTCAATTGAAGGGTCATGGCGGCAGTGCCGAGGGCGGTCACATGCCCGTGGGCATCGATCAGGCCGGGCAGCAATGTGCGGCCGTGGCCGTCGATTTCGTGCTCGATCGGACGCTTGAGGTCGGTGTCACGGCGGACAATCTGCGCGACCTTGCCGTCATTGCCGACGACCAGCCCGGTAAAGTGCTGAAGCTTGCCATCGGCGCTGACCTGGATGCCGTTGATGTTGTAGATCAGCGTGTCGGCCAAGGCCGGCGATGCAAGCAGCGCTGCGACGAGCGCGATGAAGGTCTTGTTCATGGGCTTCGCATAGCATTGTTTGCGTTCGCCGGAAGCGCTAGTCCGCGCCGCACATGATGCAGCCACCGACGATCGACGACATCCGCGCCGCGGCCAAACGCATCGACGGCTCGGTCATCAAAACACCGATGCTGATCAGCCGCACCTTGTCCGAGATCATCGGCGCCGAAGTCTGGCTGAAGTTCGAGAATCTGCAATTCACCGGCGCCTTTAAGGAACGCGGCGCGCTCAACAAATTGCTCCAGCTGGACGAGAGCGAGCGGGCGCGCGGCGTGATCGCCGCCTCGGCCGGCAATCATGCGCAGGCGGTTGCTTATCACGCCCGGCGCCTGGGCATTCCGGCGACCATTGTCATGCCGGCGACGACCCCGACGATTAAAGTCAGCCAGACCGCGGGACATGGCGCGCGGGTGGTGCTCGAGGGCGCGATGTACGACGACGCCCACGACAAGGCGTGCGAGCTGGCGCTTGAGCATGGCTTTGTGTTCGTCCACCCGTTCGACGATCCGGATGTCATTGCCGGGCAGGGCACGTTGGCTTTGGAAATGCTCGCCGACGTGCCCGACCTCGATGCGCTGGTGGTGCCGATTGGCGGCGGCGGCCTGATGTCGGGGATCGGTATAGCGGCGCGGGCGATCAAGCCCGATATCGAGCTGGTCGGAGTCGAGGCCGAGCTCTACCCGTCGATGAAATGCGCGATCGAGGGCTGCGCGCTGCCGCTCGGCGGCGACACGCTGGCCGAAGGCATAGCGGTCAAGCAGCCCGGGCATCTCACATCGGGCATCCTCAAGGATTTGGCGGTCGAAGTCATGCTGGTCGCCGAACGCGATCTCGAGCGGGCGGTGGCGATGCTGGCGGGGATTGAGAAAAGCGTGGTCGAGGGCGCCGGCGCGGCCGGTCTGGCGGCGATGCTCGCCGACCCCAAGCATTTCGCCGGACGCAAGGTCGCGACCGTGCTGTGCGGCGGCAATATCGACACCCATTTGCTGGCCAATGTGCTGGTCCGCGACCTCGTCCGCAGCGGGCGCATCGCCCGGCTGCGCGTCAACGCCCAGGACCGGCCGGGCGCGCTGGCCGCGATCACCGCCAAGTTCGAGGCGGCCGGGGTCAACATCATCGAGATCAACCACAGCCGCATCTTCACCCGCCTGCCGGCCAAGGACACATTGATCGAAGTCGAAGGCGAAGCGCGCGATCCGGCGGCGATCGACGAAGTGGTGGCGATGCTCGAGTCGGCCGGCTTCCACGTCGAGCGCGCGTCGCTGGATTAGCGCGGTGCAGGTCACCAGAATCAGCTGGCTTGCACGACCGCCTCACGAACGCCCTTCGACTTCGCTCAGGACGAACGAAATCAAGTAATTAGTACCCGGGTTTTCCGCCCCAGTTCGGGACAGTGACCGGGCTTAACCCTGTTCACGGTAGTCAGCCCCTTTTCAACCGCGTTTACCGGCAGCATAAAGGAACCAGTAACCATTGAGAGAGGAGCCGCGGTGAGCGCACCATTTCGCTTTCCCAAGTTCTTCGTGACGAACCCATCGCCGTGCCCGTATCTGCCGGGCAAGGTCGAACGCAAAGTGTTCACCGAACTGAACGGCCGCCAGTCGAGCGAGCTCAACGAGGCGTTGGGCCGGATCGGTTTTCGCCGCAGTCAGTCGGTCGCTTATCGCCCCAGCTGCATCGATTGTTCAGCCTGCGTTTCGGTGCGGGTGCTGGCCGCCGAATTCACCGCCAGCGCCACCCAGCGCAAAGTCATGCGCCGCCATTCCGACCTCGAGGTCACCGCCTGCAAGCCGTGGACCACCGAAGAGCAATATGCGCTGCTGCGCCGCTACCTCGCCGACCGCCACCCGGGCGGCGGCATGGCGGAGATGGACGAAAGCGATTTTGCCGACATGGTCGAGCAGACCCCGGTGCGGACCTTCGTCGTCGAATATCGCGAGCCATCCAAAAACGGCCGGCCGGGCAAATTGGTCGGCGCCTGTTTGAGCGACCAGCAGGGCGACGGCCTCAGCATGATCTATAGCTTTTTCGATGTCGGCCCGGGCGCGCGCAAGGGGCTCGGCACGTTCATCATCCTCGACCACATCATCCGCGCTGCCCGGGCCAATTTGCCCTATGTCTACCTTGGCTATTGGGTCGATGGCAGCCCGCGCATGGCTTATAAGACCAGCTTCCAGCCGCTCGAGCGATTGGGCCGCGACGGCTGGGCGCGGATGGATGCCGATGCCGAAGTGCGCAAGGCCGCGCTCGGCCCGGTCGACCTGCCCGTCAGCCGCGAGCGCGAACATCTGCTGATCGACGCGTAAAGAAAAAAGGCGGAGCCTCGCGGCCCCGCCTTCCTCGCCCCCGGGAAACTGTTTTACGCGACGGCGGCCTGGACCTCTTCGATCACCGGCTCGTCGTCGGCGTCGCTGTCGCGCAGCACGTAGCCGCGGCCCCACACGGTCTCGATATAATTGGCGCCGTTGCATGCAAGGCTCAATTTCTTGCGCAATTTGCAGATGAACACGTCGATGATCTTCAATTCGGGTTCGTCCATGCCGCCGTAGAGGTGGTTCAAGAACATTTCCTTGGTCAGCGTTGTGCCTTTGCGCAAGGACAACAGCTCGAGCATCGCATATTCCTTGCCGGTCAGATGGACGCGGCTGCCGTCGACTTCGACCGTCTTGGCGTCGAGGTTGACGGCGATCTTGCCGGTCCGGATGACCGATTGCGAATGGCCCTTGGAACGGCGGACGATGGCGTGGATGCGCGCGACCAGCTCGTCGCGGTGGAATGGCTTGGTGACATAATCGTCGGCGCCGAAGCCCAGCGCGCGAACCTTGCTGTCCATCTCGCTCATGCCCGACAGGATCAGGACCGGGGTGCCGACCTTGGCCGTGCGCAGCTTCTTCAGCACATCGTAACCATGCATGTCAGGCAAGTTTAGGTCGAGCAGGATGATGTCGTAATCATAAAGCTTGCCCAGATCGAGGCCTTCCTCGCCAAGGTCGGTGGTGTAGACATTGAAGCCCTCGGTGCTGAGCATCAATTCGATGCTCTTGGCCGTGGTCGGCTCGTCTTCGATGAGCAGCACTCGCATTGGCTCTTCCCCTGTTCGCGGCCATGAGCGTAACTCGCTCTTAACGGCCTTGAAGCGATCATTAACCATTCGAGGGATGAAGGCAAAAGGTTAATATGGGGTAAAATCTTGGAATCCTTGGACTCGTTGCAGGAGAGTCACAAAGAGGTCCTCCAGATCGTACACGATTGTTGCCGCAAGCCCGGCCTCATGCCATCGCAGCGACCATGCTCGAAGACCGTATCCTGTTCATCGATGGCGAGGCGATCGTGCTCGACAAGCCGGCTGGCATGCCGGTCGACCCGCCCAAGCGCGGCGGCGACAGCCTGGCGGCGCGGATCAACGAATTGAAATGCGGCTTCCAGCGGCCGCCGGTGGTCATGCACCGGCTCGACCAGGATACGTCGGGGTGCCTGCTGCTGGCGCGCAATCCCAAAGCCCGCGCGGCCTTCCAGCAGGCATTCGAAGCGCGTGGCGTCGAGAAATATTATCTGGCGGTGATCGGCGGTGAGATCGCCGAGGACGCGGGCGTGATCGACTTGGCCTTGGCCAAAATATCGAGCGCCGACGCCGGGTGGCGGATGGTCGGGGACCCGGCGGGGCAGGCGGCGGTGACGCACTGGCGCAAGCTCAAGGTCCGCGACGGCCAGACGATGGTCGAGTTTCGCCCGCTGACCGGCCGCACCCACCAGATCCGCGTCCACGCGCGCGAGGCCTTCGGCAGCGGCATCGTCGGCGACCGGGTCTATGGCATCCCCGGCGGGGCGATGCTGCTCCACGCCTCGCGGCTGGTGGTTCCGCGCGCCGGCAAGGCGGTGATCGACGTCACCGCGCCGCTGCCCGAGAGCTTCGGGGATTGGCGCGATGACGCCTGAGGATTTCGTGATCCCCGAGGACGCGCTGTCGGAGAGTTTTCTCGCCGCGACCGGGCCGGGCGGGCAGAATGTCAACAAGGTCGCGACCGCGGTCCAGCTGCGCGTCGATTTGTTCAAGCTTGGGCTGAGCCCGGAGGTTTATGCGCGGCTGAAGGCGATCGCCGGGAGCAAGATGACGTTGGCCGGCGATCTGCTGGTGACCGCCCGGCGCTATCGCTCGCAGGACGCCAATCGCCAGGATGCGCGGGCGCGGGTGGCGCGGATGATCGCCGATGCCCATATCGTCCAGCCCAAGCGGCGGCGGACCCGGCCGAGCAAGGCCGCCAAGGCCAAGCGCGTCGAGCACAAGGTTCAGCGCGGAGCGGTCAAGCGTGGGCGGGGCAGAGTGGAGTTCGATTGATGTACGACTTCAAGATTGCGGCGGCGGACAAGGTGGTGATGTACCGCGACCTCGCCTCAGCGCTCGAGGGAATCACTGCCGGCGAGCCCGACGCGATCGCCAATATGGCCAATGCGGCTGGACTGATCTGGGAGACTCTGCCCGATCTCAACTGGGCGGGATTTTACCGCAACATCGGCGGTGAGCTGGTGCTGGGGCCGTTCCAGGGGCGGCCGGCGTGTATTCGGATACCATTCGGCACCGGCGTCTGCGGCGCGGCGGCGGCGACGCTCAAGGTCCAGCGAGTCAATGACGTCCACGCGTTCGACGGCCACATCACCTGCGACGCCGCGTCGGTCAGCGAGCTGGTCATTCCCATCGTGCGCGACGGCAAACTGATCGCCGTGCTCGACCTCGACAGCCCGACGGCGGCGCGGTTCGATGCGGAGGATGAAGCGGGGTGCGCCGCGCTCGGCGCGATCCTCGCGCGCGTGCTTTAGCTCAACTGCTCCAGCCGCTCGTCGGTCAGACCGCCGGGAATCAGCATTACCGGGCACGGTAGCTTGCCGGCATCGGCGCCGGTGAAATTGGCGACCAGTGGCCCGGGGTCGCCGCTCGGCGCCGCCCCTAGCACAAGCGCAGCGACATCCATGCGTTCGCCGATGTGCTCGCGGACCGCTTTCACCGGCTCGCCCTGGCGGACGATGATTGACGCCTCCACCCCCGACTCGTCGAGCATTTCGCCAACCGACGAGCTGACGATGCCCTCGATGCGCAGGCGCTGTTCTTCCTCGAACGCCGCCTGGACGCCGCCCCATTGAACGAAATCCTGCGGCTCGACCACGGCCAGCACTTCGACCCGGCCTTCTGTCTTGGCGGCGCGGCGGGCGGCGAAACGCAAGGCGACGCGCGCCTCCGGGCTGTCGTCGATTACGACCAGATACGTGCGAAGAATGTCGGCTGCCCCCATGACAATTCGAGTGCTGCGTCAAAGCCCGGCGTTGTGCAAGTCAGCCAAGCTTATTTGAGCTCCCACTTGACCCCACCCGCCGCTTTGGGCTTGTGCCTCTGGCTTCCCGCTTGATCGAGAGACGCCGATGCCGACCGAACTCAAGATGCCCGCTTTGTCCCCGACCATGGAGGAGGGGACGCTGGCCAAATGGCTAGTCAAGGAAGGCGATGTGGTCAAATCCGGCGACATCCTGGCCGAGATCGAGACCGACAAAGCGACGATGGAGTTTGAGGCGGTCGACGAGGGGACGATTTCGAAGATTCTGGTCGCGGAGGGGAGCGACGGGGTAAAGGTCGGGACGCCGATTGCGCTGCTCGCGGGCGAAGGTGAGGACGCCAGTGCGGCGCCTGCCAAGGCTGAGCCGGCGCCGAAGGCCGAAGCACCGCCCAAACCCGCGCCGCCGGCGAAGGGCGGAGGTGAAACGCCCGCCGCTCCAGCGACTCCAGCCGCAGTCCCCTCACCCCCCGCCGCTGCCGCGGCTTCTCCCTCTCCCGCAAGGGGAGAGGGGCCGGAGCGCATCAAGGCGAGTCCTCTCGCGCGTCGGCTCGCCGAAGCGCAGGGGATCGACTTGTCAGAGCTCAAGGGCTCCGGCCCGGGCGGGCGGATTGTCCGCGCCGACCTTGGCACCGCAGCCGGTGGTGCCGCCGCCGCGCCTCAGCCTGCTACCGTTCCGCTCGCCGCGCCGGTCGAGCCGGGCGATATCCCGCACGAAGTCGTCAAGCTTTCGAACATGCGCAAGACGATCGCGCGGCGCTTGACCGAGTCGAAGCAGCGGGTCCCGCACATTTACCTGACGGTCGACATCAATCTCGACGCTTTGTTGAAGCTGCGGTCAGAGCTCAACGCCGGGCTCGCCAGCCGCAACATCAAGCTGTCGGTCAACGATCTGATGATCAAGGCGCTGGCCGCGGCACTGATCGAAGTGCCCGAATGCAACGTCAGCTTCGCCGGCGATACGTTGATCAAATACAGCCGCGCCGACATTTCGGTCGCGGTGTCGATCCCGGGCGGGCTGATCACGCCGATCGTCGCATATGCCAACGGCAAGAGCATCTCGGCCATCGCCACCGAGGTCCACGACCTCGCCGCGCGAGCCAAGGAGGGCAAATTGCAGCCGAACGAATACCAAGGCGGCACCGCCAGCCTGTCCAACATGGGCATGTACGGGATCAAGAATTTCGAAGCGGTGATCAACCCGCCCCAAGGCATGATCCTGGCCATCGGCGCCGGCGAGAAGCGGCCTTATGTGATCAAAGACAGCTTGCAGATCGCGACCGTGATGTCGGCCACCGGCAGCTTCGACCACCGCGCCATCGACGGCGCCGACGGCGCGCGGCTGATGCAGGCATTCAAGCGGCTGGTCGAAAACCCGCTGGCGATGTTGGCCTAGATGAAGTGGCTGCCGGCCCTGCTGCTGGGGGCGATCCTCGCGATCGTGCTGCCGACCGGCCTCGATATGCGGTCGGGCTTGTGGATGCACAGCTGGGCCAATTGGGGGACCATTCGCCCGCGTGCGGATTCGCCCGGCCTGCTGTTTTCGATCCCGGTCTTTCTGGGCGCGGCATGGGGATTCCGGACGTTCTTCAATTGGCACCGAAGCTGAGGCTCGAACTTGCCTGACCGCACGCCCACGATCCGCGTCACCGCGATGCCGGCGGACACCAA
>JBDSNQ010000126.1:0-11784 GCA_039915275.1 Sphingomicrobium sp. | reverse complement strand
GACGAGGCGCCCGGCGAGCAACATCGAGATCAAAGTGCCGACCCCGCGCGGGGCGGTCAGGAAGCCCGACTGGAGCACCGAATAGCCGTAGAGGTTCTGGAGCAGCGGCGGCAGCAGCGCCAATCCGGCGAGCAGCAGCACACCGGTCACCGCCATGAACAACAGCCCGGTGGCGAAATTGCGGTCGGCGAACATGCCGCGCTCGAACAATGGCTGCTTGGCGGTTACGACGTGAACCACGAACATCCAGAAGGCGGCGATGGCCAGGCCCAGCTCGATGATGATTTCCCAGCTTTGCAGCCAGTCCTCTTGCGCGCCGCGGTCCAGGAACATCTGCAGGCTGCCGATGGCGATGGCGAGCAAGGCGAAACCGAACAGGTCGAACTTGCGCGCGTGCTGCTCGGTCTTGGGCAAATAACGCAGCAACAGTATCGTGCAGATCACGCCGACGGGCAGATTGACCAGGAACACCCACCGCCAATTGTAGCTGTCGGTCAGCCAGCCGCCGAGCACTGGCCCGAGGATCGGCCCGATCATGATGCCACCGCCGAAAAGCGCCATCGCCTGGCCGTGCTTTTCGCGCGGGTTGATATCGAACAGGGTCGCCTGCGCCAGCGGCACCAGGAACGCGCCGCTGACGCCCTGAGCCGCGCGGAAAATCACCATCTCGGTCAGCGACGTCGCTCCAGCGCACATCACCGAGGTGGCGGTGAAGCCGATCACCGACCATAGCATCAACCGCTTGCGCCCGACCCTGTCGGCCATCCAGCCGCTGATCGGGAGGGCGATCGCCGAGGCGACGATATAGCTGGTCAGCACCCAATTGATCGTGTCCTGGGTCGCGCTCAGGCTGGCCTGCATGTGCGGCAAAGCGACGTTGGCGATGGTCGTATCGAGCACTTGCAGCAGCACCGCCATCATCACCGCGATCGTGACGATGGTCCGCTGCCCTGAAGGCAGCGGATGAGCGGCGAGATGGGCCGGGGTTTCGGCCACTTGGGCCTAGTCCTTGAAGTAGATGGTGGCGTTGACCGACAGGCCGGCGATCATCGGTTTTCCGGGATGCCCGTCGAACGCGATCCGCACCGGCACCCGCTGCGTGACCTTGACCCAATTGCCGTTGGCGTTCTGCGCTGGAAGCAAAGCGAATTCGCTGCCGGTGCCAGCGCCAATGCTCTGGACGTGGGCGGCGAAGTCGATGCCGGGATAAGCGTCGACCTCGATCTTTGCTTTCTGCCCCGGCATCATGCGGCCGACGTCTTTCTCCTTGAAGTTCGCTTCGACCCACGCGTCCTGGCTGCGGACCAGCGACAGCATGCCGATGCCCGTCACCACCGCCTGGCCAACCTGCAACCGGTCGGCATTCTCGACAATGCCGGCCATCGGCGCGCGAACCTCGGTGCGCGACAGATCGAGCCGCGCTTTGTCGAGCGCGGCCATCGCCGCAGCGACATTGGGCTGCTCGCCGGGCGCGATCGCGGCGCTGGCATTGGCCGCCCGGGCGCGCGCGTTGGCGAGGTCGGTCTCCGACTTGCGCACTTCGGACACGGCGTCGTCATAGTCCGAGCGGGTGGTGAAGCCCTGCTTGAGCAGCGCCGTCTGCCGCGCCAGCGCGCGCCGCTTGATCTCGAGATCCGCCTGCGATCCGACGATATCGCCGCCGGTGCCGGCCGACTGGGATCTAAGCAGCTGGTTCTGGAGCTGCGCCGCGGCGAACTGCGCCTGCGCCTGCTCGAGCGCCACGCGATAGGGCGCGGGATCGATCCGGAACAACAAGGCGCCCTGTTTGACGGACTGGCCGTTACGCACCGCCACCTGGATAATCGGTCCGTTGACCTGCGCGCTCACTGAAACGATGTCCTGCTTGATCTGGGAATCGTCGGTCGACACGCTGCCGCCGCTCGCCAGCCAATAATAGCCAAGACCGATGACCAGCAGCAGCGGCACGATCAGCATCAGGCCGATGCGCAGCACCCGCTTCGGGGCGCGCGGTGCGGCCGCGGTTGCCGCGACTTCCGCCGTAGCCGCATCGACCTCTTGCGGCGCGCCGGCCAGCGGTTCCTGTTTCATCTCGTTCATTGGCCGAGCGCCTTTCCGCGCGGGCAATTCGCCGCGACATTGTCCCGAATCAGCCCGAGCCCGGCCCGCACCGCGTCGCGCTGCGCGGCATTCATGCCGGCCAGCGCTTCTTCGGCGAGATCGTCGGCGAGAGCGCCCAGCGTCTTGACCAACGGCGTCGCCTGATCGGTCAGCACCAGCTTCCACGCGCGCCGGTCTTGCGGGTCGGGCTGGCGTTCGACCAGGCCCGCCTCGGCCAGCCGATCGACGATCCGGCACAAAGTGATGGCTTCCATGTCGAGTTGGTCGGCGAGCTCGATTTGCCGCAGGCCCGGCGTCCGGTTGAGGCGCGCCAGAACGCGCCACTGCGCGCGCGTAATTCCGTGCGACCCCGCCCGCCGGTCAAAGGCGCGGCGGAGCGCGGTGGCGGTCTCGCCAATCTCCCAAAGCATCGCGTCCAACACGTCATATATAATAAGCCTGCTTATTAAATCAACGCCTAACCCCAGCAACCCGTTCCGATTTGGACACAAGCCCGCTAAAGCTCCGCCATGACCGACGATCCCAAGCGCCCTCACACGCGGGCTGGAAACCGGCCGGAAACCAAAATCATCACCGCCGGCCGGCGCCCCGAATGGCTGCGCGGCATGGTCAACGTGCCGGTGTCGCGCACCTCGACCGTGCTGTTCGAGGACGTCGCCTCGCTGATCGATTCTTACCCGCCGCGCGACGGACATTTAAGCTACGGCCGCAACGGCACCCCGACCCAGTGGGGGCTGGCGCAAGCCCTGACCGAGCTCGAGCCGGGCGCCGCCGGGACCGTATTGTTCGCGTCGGGCGCGACCGCGGTGGCGTTCGCTTTGATGAGCGTGCTCGACCCGGGCGACGAGCTGCTGGTGGCCGACAGCGTCTACGAGCCGACGCGCACATTCTGCGACAAGGTGCTCAGGCGCTTCGGCATCACGACCCGATATTACGACCCCCTCGCCAGCGCCGGCGAGGTCGAGGCGATGCTCTCGGCGGCCACCCGCGCGATCTTCATGGAAAGCCCCGGCTCGCTGACCTTCGAGGTCCAGGACGTGCCCGGCATCTGCGCCATGGCGCGGGCCCGCGGTATCGCCACTTTGCTCGACAACACCTGGGCGACCCCATTGTTCTTCACTGCGCTGGCCCACGGCGTCGACTTGTCGATCCTCGCCTGCACCAAGTATGTTTCCGGCCACGCCGACGTCATGCTCGGCTCGGTCACTGCGACCGAAGCCTATTGGGACAGGCTGTCGAAGACCGCTTTGCTGTTCGGCCAATATGTCAGCCCCGACGACGCCTATTTCGCCGCCCGCGGCCTCCGCACCATGGGCGTGCGCCTGCGCCGGCACGAGGATAGCGCGATCAAGATCGCCCGCTGGCTGCAGGATCAGCCGCAGGTCGCAAACGTGATCCACCCGGCGTTCGCGGACTGCCCCGGCCACCAATATTGGAAGCGCGACTTCACCGGCTCGTCGGGCCTGTTCTCGATCGTCCTCAGGCAAGCCGATGACGCCGCCGCCAACCGCTTTGTCGAGAGCCTCGAACTGTTCGGTATCGGCTACAGCTGGGGCGGCTTCGAAAGTCTCGCTTTGCCGGTCCATCCCAACCATGGGCGCACCGTGCGCCGCGAACAGCCCGAGGGAGCGATGGTCCGCCTGCACATCGGCCTCGAGGATCCCGACGATCTCTCCGCTGACCTCGAGCAAGGGCTGATGCTGATCAGTTAAGCGCTAACTCCATTGCCACCGGTTTCGATACGACACTGACCGATGGCGGGATCGGTTGGCGTGGCGCGGCGACAAATACGCTCGGGCGCAACCAGGCGCTGACATTCCGGGTCAGCGCCGGCTCTCCCTCAATGATCAGTTCGTCGGCGCTTACGGCGTCGCGATAGGTCCGGTCGCCCATCCACACGTCGTGCATGGTGCGAACCGTGGTCGTGAAATAGACATCGACATCTCGGGGCGGCGCATTGATGCAGATTTGCACCTGCTTGTCGCGGATCAGCAGCCACCAGTTGCGCTGCTCGCTAAGGTCGGTGAAGCGGAAGCGGATGACCGTCTCGCCACCCGGCAGCCGCTCGGGATCGACGCTCCGTTCCAGGTAAAACATCAGGAAATCCACGTCGAAGTCGTCGTCGGTCAGCAAGTGCCGCGCCCAGGTCAGCCCCCATTCCCCAAGCGCGACGACAACTGGCAGCAAGGCTTCGCATGCCGCGGTCGGGGCATATTCGAAACCGCGCTGGCCGGTAATCCGGCGACGCGCGACGAGGCCCTGATCTTCCAGCGATTTCAATCGGCTGGTGAGGAGGGCGGGCGAGATGTCGCCGAGACCACGTTGCAGCTCATTGAAGCGCCGGCCGCCCAGCAGCAATTCGCGCAGGATGAGGATGGTCCAGCGCTCGCCGAGAATTTCGGTCGCTTTGGCGACGGGGCAAAATTGGCTGTATTTCATGAGCTGACTCCTGGTGCGACGAGCCCAAATGAGCCTCTGTTCGGGCCAACTCAACTACAAAATCTGTAGTTGATTGCTTCGATCGCTGAACTGGCCCGCGCCATGGATCGCGCTGCATTGGGACCCTTCGCTCACCGGATCATCCGGTCGATGCAAGCAAGGGAATTCACAATGCCATTGGCAACAATCGAAGTCATCAAGGACGTCTTCACGTCTGCTGAGAAGCACGAGCTGATTGAAAAGGTCACCGAAGCCATGATCTCGGTCGAAGGCGAAGCGCTGCGCCCGGTCACCTGGGTCCGGCTGGTGGAAATCGACCAGGGCAATTGGGCGGTCGGCGGCCAGCGCCTCACCGCCGCGGCGGTTCACGCCATGGCCGGAAAAGCCGAAGCGGCCTGATCTCGACCGACGGCGTCCGCGCCGTCCGGTCCCTTTCCTCAATAGCCGGCGGATCCCATCCGCCGGCGCCCCCATCACATAAGGATTCCAATAATGCGAAACTCACTTCTCACTAGCGCGACCATGGCGCTGCTCGCCGCAGCCAGCGCGGCGATCGGATTTGCATCGCCGGCCTATGCCGATGCGACGGTCGATTGTAATGTCGGCACAGGCACCGCTTCCACCGAGTGCGGCATTGCTTCCAATGCCTCTGGCCTCGAAGCGACCGCGCTTGGCAATGGCACCGTCGCTTCGGGTGAAAGCTCCACCGCCGTCGGCATTCAAGCCAATGCCGCGGGCCTGCAGTCGGTCGCCGTCGGCAACCGCGCCCAGGCGACCAACGAGGATTCCGCGGCGTTTGGCGACAAGGCCAACGCGGGTGGATTCCATTCCACCGCAATCGGCGGCGAGGCGGTTGCCACCGGCGCCGGATCGCAGGCGTTCGGCTGGAAAGCGAATGCAACCGGCACGCAGTCAGTCGCGGTTGGCAACCAGGCCCAGGCGACCGCGACCAATGCGACCGCGCTTGGCAATGGCGCAATCGCCTCGGGCGCCAACTCGACCGCGATCGGCCAGGGGTCGAGCACCGCCGGCTTCGCCAATTCGGTCGCGCTCGGGAACGGCACCGTCAACACCGCCGCCAACCAGGTCAATGTCGGCGGGCGCACCATCGGCGGAGTCGCCAACGGCGTCGCGCTCAACGATGCGGTCAACATGGGCCAGCTCAAGGCCGTAACCACCAACATCACCGCGCTTGAGAATGACGTGGCCGGCTTGTTCGCCCAGGATCTCCGCCAGGACCGCAAGATCTCCAAGGCCAATGAAGGCGTGGCGATGGCGCTGGCGCTTGATTCCCCGACCGTCCCGGCCGGCGCGCACTTTGCCATCAGCGGCGGTATCGGCGGCTATCAGGGCGAACATGCGCTGGCGACGGCGATCTCAATGGCCATCGGCGAAATGTCGAGCGTCTCCGCCGGCATTGGCTACGCCCTCGACAGCGGCGAAATCGGCTATCGCGCCGGCTTCCAGTTCGCCTGGTAGGACATCGCCCGGACTGCGCTGACACAGAACGGCCGGGGCGCGATGCCTCGGCCGTTTTCGTCGCTTGTCCGTTGACCGGCGAGCCGCACCCGTGGCAATCGACATCCGCCCAGGCGGGTGTAGCTCAATGGCAGAGCAGAAGCTTCCCAAGCTTACGACGAGGGTTCGATTCCCTTCACCCGCTCCAGATTTCTGTGGCATGATGTCCCCTTGGGGGATTGCCGATGTTGCCGTTTCTGATGCCATTCATGCTTGGCTTGGCGCTTGCCATCCAGCAAACTGAGGCCGAAAGTCAGCCGCCGCCGCCGTCCGCCGCGCCGGAAGAAACCGCCGGCGCGACGCCGTGGCAGGCGCAGATTTACAGCGGGCACCCAAAATGGTCCAAGGAAGACTTGGAAAGCGGCCGCGACGGCTGGGACCTCGCCCATAAATGCGGCGGCACGCTGATCGCCGACGGCTGGGTGCTGACCGCCGCCCACTGCATCAACGCCGAGCGGATCAGGAACGGCCATCGGGTGCGGCTCGGCGCCGATTATATCGATAATGATGAAGGGGTGAGCTACCGGATCGACCGCATGATCCGCCATGCCGATTGGAACAAGGACAAGCACACCTACGATGTCGCGCTGGTCCATTTCGTCGCCGACGCTGATACTCACCCCGAGAATGGCGGCCCGATCGAAGCCATCCCGCTCTATGACGGCCCACCGCTCGAGGCCGGCGCGGAAGTCTATGCCACCGGCTGGGGGCAACTCGACGAAGCCAAGGGCTCAGGCTTCCAGTCCGAGCTCACCTCGGTCGATCTGATCACCGCCGATTGCACCGACTATCCGCAATATGCGCACGCCCCGGAATACCAATTATGCGCGACCGGGCGGACGCCCGGCGATGACGCCGATACCTGCACCGGCGACAGCGGCGGGCCTTTGGTCCTCGACAGCGACGACCGGGTGCTGGTCGGCGTCGTCAACTCCGGCGTCGGCTGCTACCGCGAGGACAGCGCCGGCCTCTATCTCAGAATTGATCGCGACCATTTCTACGACTGGATCGAGCGCGCGATGGCGGCCGATCCGTCGATCAGCGAGATGCGCTAGCGGTCGACGTCGCTGCCGCGATCAACGTCGCTGCCGCGATCAACGTCGCTGCCGCGATCAACGTCGCTACCACGATCAACATCGCTGCCACGGTCAGTGTCGCTGCCGCGATCCTCTTCTTCGTCTTCGGGGCCAAAATCGTCGCGAGTCATCATGATAGATCTCCCAAGCGGTGGAACCGGCAGCGTCTCACGAAACGGGCACCTCGAAC
Source organism: Sphingomicrobium sp. (assembly GCA_039915275.1). GTDB lineage: Bacteria > Pseudomonadota > Alphaproteobacteria > Sphingomonadales > Sphingomonadaceae > Sphingomicrobium. The sequence goes on along the minus strand of JBDSNQ010000126.1, from coordinate 4,461 downwards.
AGTGCCAATCAATCGAAACCCAAATCCTTGACCAAGCGCGTAAATCTGGGATCACGCGCAATCGGGTCGAGCAGGGGGTCGGTCGCGATCATGCTGAGACCCGAATCGCCGATCGCCCGCGCCCGCTGCAGCCTAGCCATCGCCGCATCTGCCCGTCCCCACTGCGCCATCACTTCGGCCTGTTGGTACATCGCCGCGTCGCCGACTTCGCTGACCAGTTGCGATAAGGCGCGATCCGCCGCGGGCTGGTTCCCGGCGCGATGTTCCAGCGCCGCCAGTCCGCGCAGCCGGAACATGGCGGAGGGTTCCTTGAGATAGGCCGCGCGCGCGTCGGCGAGTTTGCCGAGCATCATCAGGCTGTCCGCCACCGAAGCATTGGCATTGGACATTTTCGGGTTGAGCTCGAGTGCGCGCCGCCCCTGGGTGATGGCATCGGCATAGCGGCGTGCTGCATAAGCGATGGCCCCGGCGGCGCGGTGCGTGCGGGGATTGAGCGGGTCCAGCGCAAGCGCCCAATCGATGGCGTCGCGCGCCTCCCGGAAACGGCGGGTTCGGGCGGTGTAGGCCGCATAGAGCAAGACGATGTCGGCATCGCCGCGGCCATATTGATATGCTTTGTCATAAGACGGCCGCGCACCGCGGACGTCGAGAAAGCCGGCGAATTTCGCATAGCCCAGAGCAAGCTGGCCCTGGGGCAGCGTCGGCGCCAGGTCGATCGCCCGCTGCGCCTGGGCGACCGCGGCGGTGTACAGCGGCTTGAGCTCGCTCGCCTGTGCGCTGCTCGCAGCGATTGAGGAAAGCACGCGCGACAGCGCCGCGTGGGCCAGTGCGAATTTGGGATCGGCGGCAATCGCCAATTCGAAATTGGCCCGCGCCTCGCGGTCAGAGTCTTCGCCCCCGGCGGCATTGTACAGCGCCTTGCCGCGCAAATAGGTCTCATACGCCTGGACGTTGCGAGTGCCGCCGGGCGCCGGCGCGTCGGTCGCCATCTGCACCGACAGCGCATTGGAGACGTTGCGCGCGACCTCGCTTTCAAAGGCAAAGATGTCGGCCAACGGGCGGTCGACCCGCTGCGACCATTCGCTGAACCCCGACTTACCGTTGGTCAGCGTGGTCGCGACCCGGACAATGTCGCCGGCGCGCTGGACCGATCCTTCGAGCAAATAAGCGACCCCCAGGCCTCGCGCGATCGACTTGGCATCGCCAATCTGGTCGCGGACAGTGTTAGATGATGTCGCCGCCAGGACCATCAGCCGGGCGTTGCGCGACAGTGCCGAGCGCACCTCCTCGGTCATGCCGTCGGCGAGGAACGTCTGGTCGGCATTGCCGCTCAGATTCTTGAACGGCAGCACCGCAATGCTCGCCGCTTTGGCCGCTCTCGACCCGAAAAATCCAGTCTCCCAGGCGACCAGTGCGCCACCCCCGACCAGCGTTGCCGCGGCCCCGGAAACCAACACACCTCGCCGGCTCACCGGTTGGGCGGCCGTTCTCGGCGGTGGCGGCTCGCAGCCGATGGCGACCGCGATCGCCCGCCGGATCGCGTCCATTTGCGGTGCGTCGGCCCGTCCCCGCCAGCCCGAGACGTCGATCATCTGGAACTGGCGAAAACCCAATGGCGGGTCGCTGCCGTCGAGCGACAGCGGAACCAGCCGCCGGCGGTCGCGGCCCTGGGCGGCCTCGTCGCGCACCCAGTTGGACTCGATCGATTGCTTCGACCACAGCACGACCACCGCATCCGAAGCGTCGAGCGCTTCATTGATCGACTTGGTGTAAAGCGTCCCGCCCTCGATCAGCGCGTCCCACCAGACGGTGTATCCCATCCGCTCCAGCACCGCGGCCAGCTTCTGCGCCTTGACTCGGTCGTCATGCGCGTAGCTCAAGAACACAGTCGGCCGACTGGACTCGCTCGACATCTTTTGGCCGCCCCCCAATGTCGGATGCACCATGCTTTACCGTCCCCCGCTGACAGAGGGAATAGCACGCCTTCGAGCGAATGCCGCCGGCATCAATCCGTTTGTCGGCTGGTCGAAGGCAGGTTGCGTGGGCCCGCGCCGGGCACTAACGCGGTCGCCAAATCTTGGGGGGATTAAATGCTTGAAATCGTTAGCCTGTCGCACACTTATGCCAATGGCACGGTCGCGCTCGATGACGTCAGCCTGTCGATCCCGCGCGGAATGTTCGGGCTACTCGGCCCAAATGGCGCCGGCAAGTCGACCTTGATGCGGACGGTTGCGACGTTGCAGGAGCCGACCTCGGGCACCATCCGCTTCGGCGATATCGACGTGCTCGCCGAGCCCGAGCGGCTGCGCAAGACGCTTGGCTATCTCCCCCAGGACTTCGGCGTTTATCCGCGCGTCTCCTGCTACGCGATGCTCGACCAGCTGGCCGTCCTCAAGGGCATCACCGGCAAGGGCGAGCGCAAGAGCGTCGTCGAAACCCTGCTCAATCAGACCAACCTATGGGCGTTGCGCGACAAAGCGATCGCCGGCTTTTCGGGCGGGATGCGGCAGCGCTTCGGCATCGCCCAGGCGTTGATCGGCAACCCCGAGCTGATCATCGTCGACGAGCCGACCGCCGGGCTCGACCCCGAGGAGCGTAACCGCTTTTTGAACCTGCTGGCCGGGATCGGCGACAATGTCGTCGTCATCCTGTCGACCCACATCGTCGACGACGTCGCCGACTTGTGCCCGCTGATGGCGGTGCTCGCCAACGGCCGCCTCCAGCTCGAAGGCAAGCCCGCCGACCTCATCGCCTCGACCCGCGGCAAGGTGTGGAAAAAAACCATCAGCCACGCCAACCTTGCGAAATATCAGGCCAGCCACGAAGTCATCTCGACCCGCCTGTTCGCCGGCAACACCATCATCCACGTCCTCTCCGACCAGCGGCCCGATGGCTTCGAGCCGGTCGAGGGCGGGCTTGAGGATGTCTATTTCTCGACGCTCTCCACGCTGCGCCGCGCGGCCTGACGGGGAGCGCGAACATGCTGCTTGGAATCACCCGGTTTGAAATCCGCTACCAGCTCAAGAACCCGGTGTTCTGGGTTTCGATCGCGATCTTCTTCCTGTTGGGTTTCGGCCTCACAGCGAGCGAAAATGTCAGCATCGGCACGCCGGGCTCGGTCCACCAGAACTCGCCCTATGCGATCGCCATCGCCACCGCGCTCTTGAGCCTATTCTATCTGTTCGTTGTCACCGCCTTCGTCGCCAATGCGATCGTCCGCGATGAAACCAGCGGCTTCGCGCCGATCGTCCGCTCGACTTCCGTCACCAACAGCCAGATCGTCATCGGGCGTTTCCTTGGCGGGCTGATCATCGCCTGGCTCGGCTATCTCGCGGTGCCGATCGGCATGTGGGCCGGCTCGATCATGCCGTGGGTCGATGCGGAGACCATCGGCCCGCAGAATCCCTCTTACTACGCGTGGAATTACGCGCTGTTCGCGCTGCCTAACATCCTGATGACTAGCGCCTTGTTGTTCGCGCTCGCGACTGTGTTGCGATCGATGATGGCAGCCTACATCGGCGCTGTGGCGCTGGTCATGGGCTACCTCATCACAACCAACATTGTCGGCCAGAAGATCGAATATCGCGAGACATTCGCGCGCTTCGACCCGCTCGGCAACGGCGCGCTTCGTGAAGCTACTCGCTACTGGACCCAGTCCGACATGAACGGTCGCCTGGTCGAGCTGGGCGGGACCGTGTTATTCAATCGCGTTTTCGCGATCGCCCTTGGCCTGCTGTTTCTCGGCTTCACTGTGTGGCGGTTCTCGATGACCGAGCGGGCGCCGTCCAAACGCCGGCTGCGCAGGCTCGCCAAGCGCGCAGCACGCGATACCCGTGTTGCTGCCATCGCACCATCGCTGGATGGTGGCCGAGCGGTCGCCCGGGACAGCCGGCCGTCGCGCTGGGTCCAGTTCATAACCCGTCTGCGAATTGAAGTTCGCCAAGTGCTAACCAGTCCGGGATTAATCATCCTGTCGCTGATCGCGATCGGCTTTACCGCGGTCACTTTGTGGCTTGGAAGGTCGACTTATGGGACGTCGGAGCACCCCACACTGGCCGCCACGATCGACACCGTGCGCGGTGGATTCTCGATCTTCTGGCTACTGGTCGCGGTATTCTATGGCGGCGAGCTGGTGTGGCGCGAACGCGACCGCCGCTTGAACGAGATTCTCGATTCCACCCCGGTCGCGAGCTGGGTGATGACCGCGCCCAAGATCCTCGCCATTTTCCTGGTGTTGCTGGTCATCAATCTGGTCGGCATGGCGACCGGCTTATTCTATCAGCTGATCGAGGGCGCGCCGCAATTCGGCCTGTTCGAATATGTCACCTGGTTCATCCTGCCGGCCGCGATCGACGGGCTGCTGATCGCGATCCTGGCGGTCGTGGTGCAGGTCATCAGCCCCAACAAATATGTCGGCTGGGGAATCATCTTCATCTGGTTCGTCGGCACCATCTTCCTGTC